>NZ_JAMXXS010000001.1:0-301000 GCF_024129595.1 Acinetobacter lwoffii
TGCCACACGCTATGATAAATTGGCTCAAAACTTCTTATCAGCGATCTACTTGGCTTCAACAATCATCTGGCTTAATTGATGACACGCCCTAGATGCTCTGCTTATAAATAAAAAAAGCCCCTAGTCGTAGAGGCTTTTTTTATGTCTATTAAAAAGTATTTTCTTCCGAATTAGCAGAAATACGATGAATCGACAAGTCTGCACCATTGAACTCTTCTTCCTCAGTCAGGCGAATACCCATCAAAACCTTAAGCAGGCCATACACCAAAAAACCACCCGCCAAAGCAATGACAATCGCCAGCACTGTACCTATGAGTTGTGAAATTAAAGACACTCCTCCCATTCCTCCAAGCCATTGCTGACCGAAGATACCCACAGCTAATCCGCCAAAAGCACCACAAACGCCATGCAAAGGCCAAACCCCCAATACATCATCCACTTTGAGTTTATTTTGGGTATAGGTAAAGAGTTTCACAAAAATAATGCCGGCGCTGATCCCGATAAAAAAAGCACCCAAGGGATGAACGACGTCTGATCCTGCACAAATCGCCACCAGACCTGCTAAGGGACCATTATGCAGGAAGCCCGGGTCATCTTTCCCCGCAACTTTGGCTGCTATTGTTCCACCGACCATGGCCATCAAAGAGTTAATAGCGACCAGTCCAGAAATGGCATCCAGCCGCTGCGCGCTCATGACATTGAAGCCGAACCATCCCACAATCAAAATCCATGAACCCAAAGCCAAAAAAGGAATTGATGAAGGAGGATGCGCGGTGATCCGACCATCATTTTTGTAACGGCCATGACGCGCACCAAGTAGGATTATTGCGGCAAGTGCCATCCAGCCGCCCATTGCATGAACGACAACTGAGCCGGCAAAATCATGAAAACTTGCACCAAATGCATGGGTTAGCCAATCCTGAAAACCAAGGTTGCCATTCCAGATCATACCCTCAAAAAACGGATAGATCAGCGCAACCAGAAATAATGTCGCTAAAGCCTGTGAACGCATTTTGGCACGCTCTGCAATCCCTCCAGAGATAATCGCTGGAATTGCTGCAGCAAAGGTCAACAGGAAAAAACAGCGCATCAGATTGTAGCCATGATCGGCAGACAAGGTTGCAGCATCATGGAAAAAGTGCTGACCGTAGGCAATATAGTAGCCCACTAAAAAATAGGCGATGGCGGAGATGGCAAAGTCGGTTAGAATTTTACTTAGGGCATTGACCTGGTTTTTATGTCGAACTGTTCCAAGCTCTAAAAAAGCAAATCCAGCATGCATGGCAAGCACTAGAACTGCACCGAGAAGAAGAAATAATAAGTCTATATTTTGCATGGTGCGTTCCAATTTAGTGCGCGGGATCACAAAAGAAAATCAGTATATAGAGGCAAATTGATTGTAGAAGAGGGCTAAGCAAGGGAAATTTTGATGAAGAATTTCTTGAAATTGATAAGACTCGATATAAAGCACGTTGCTATTTTTTTGCACCAAACTAAGACATGGTAAGAGTTCATAAAATTGAAATTTATATTATATTTTTAGGTATTTATCTTTATCGTAAGAAAAACGGTGCTAAAAAGGCATGCTAAAGGTGCACATAAAAATTGAAAGATTTTTAAGAAAAAATTTAAGAATAAACGAAATCATTGCTTTTAAATTTCAAAGCGTCATTCAAGTTTTAAATTTACCAAGTCCTAGGGAATCTGGCTGAAGGATATTTAAAATAAATGAAACCCTAAAAAATTAGGGTTTCATGCTTAGATAAAATTATTGAAGTATTCAATTAATCTTTAAAATGTACCGGAATCCATTGATAGCTTTTATTGTCTTTAGAATAAATATGTCCAATCCCCGGAAATGGCAAATGTGGTGCTGCTACCGTCTGACCATTTTTCGCATATTCAGCAAAATATTTTAAGCGGGTTTCGATCGCCTTTTTCGGATCGACATCAAAGTCAACGCCGGTCTGTGGGCGATCAAACTGAAGCGTATGTGAATGCACAATATCCCCAATAAATACCATCTGCTGACCTTGTGATTTTAAGCTAAAACCAAAATGCCCCGGTGTATGTCCAGCCGAACTGATGACATCGAAAGCATGGATTTTATTGCCAGTTTTAAAGGTTTTGAGCTGATTCTTGGCCTGATAGGGTGCAATGGCTTTCTTGATTTTATCGACTGTGCCCAAAAAACCTGCCTGCTTGGCTTTTGATAATTTTTCTACCGTTTTGGGATTCATCCAGAAATCCAGTTCAGCTTGAGATACATAAATGTTGGCATTAGGGAAATTGGCAATACCGTTATTACTGATACCGCATACATGGTCAGGATGTAAATGCGTGAGCAGGATGGCATTCACCTGTTCAGGTTTATGCCCTGAAGCCTGTAAATTGGAATACACTGAACCTAGGTGTGGACCATTACAGCTTGAAGTTCCGCTATCGACCAGAACCAGTTCTTTGGCTGTATTGACCAGAAAGGCATTCACAGATGTCTGGATGCCTTTGGCCTGATCAACGTAGTATTTTTTCAAGATCTGATCGGCTTGGGCTGCTGGAATATCTTTAAATAAGGCTTTGGACAGATAATTGCTACCATCCAGTAGGGCAGTAATCTGGTAATCCCCGAAGTTATGTTGATAATAACCGGGAACCTGTTTTTGTTGTTGGGTGCTAGAAACGGTTTGTGCATGTGTTTGAAAGATACCCGCCATTGAACCTATAGCAAGCAGTGAAATGATGAGAGAAGAGGTGAAGTATTTCATGGCTATTCTTATGTAATTAAAGTCAATTCCATGTATTAGCACGGATGTTAGCAAAAAAGAATATGAATATATTTACCATTTTTAAAAATAGAAGTGATGATTTGGCATCTGTACTAAAAATTCAGTCTGAATCTGTATATTGATTTTTTGAAAGTTAAGAACCTGTTTTTCATTAAAATATTATTATAAATAAAATGCTTAGATATATTTCACTTTTTATGAAAAGCTCGTTAACATGGGGTATTACGAACAAGCTTTGGGTGTCGCGATGAGTTTTTGGAAAAGAAAAAACAATGCCAGCTTTGTATTTTTCATTATTACCTTATATTCACTACTTGGTTTTGGACTGGGCTATGTGATTTGGGAATTTGTGTTGCAAGGCTAAGTGACCCAGCAATAAAAAAGCCTCTAGAGATAGAGGCTTTTTTATATTTATAACTTATTTAGCACATTCAGGCTGAGAACGGTCAATCACTTGAGTGCCTTCTACACGATAGCCAATCTGACCAATAATAAATGCTTGATTAAGTTGAGTAATTACCACATCAGAAAGTGCAACAGCACAACGGTCTTTTTCAATTGCGCGATCTACTGCTGTTTTGAAGTTAGCAATACCAAGTGGGAATAAAATCACAGGAACTTTATCTTCACCTTTAACACGTTCACCTTTCACAAACTGGTTTGAGTTTAGGTTGTAGTTTTTAGTAGATGCAACTGTCATGTCAGCCATACGTACCGAACAACCTGTAAATGCAATTGTAGACATCGCTAGAACTGAAACTAATAATTTTTTCATGCTTACCCCGAATAATTATAAAAGAATAAAAAAGCGCATTGATTTTATATTGAAAATATTAAAAATCAAGAAAGTAAATTTAACTGATGATATAAAAAAGCCCCTACATACGTAGAGGCTTTTCTTTTCTCAAAACCTAAACTTAAGACACTTTATCACCCGGTTTAGCACCAGATTCAGGTGAAATCACCCAAACACCGTCGCCATTACCCGCAGCTAGCACCATACCGTTAGAGATCCCAAAACGCATTTTACGTGGCGCAAGGTTTGCCACCATCACCACCAGTTTACCTTTTAAGTCTTCAGGTTGGTAAAACTCACGAATACCACTGAACACATTACGTGGCTCAGCTTCACCAACGTTTAAAGTGAGTTGAAGCAGTTTGTCAGAACCTTCAACCGTAGCCGCTTCCAAAACTTCAGCCACACGCAGGTCAACTTTCATAAAATCATCAATATTAATGATTTCAGCTTCACCGACTTTAGGTTCAGCTTTCTTTTCAATCTTCTTCTCTTTTTTCTTCTCAGCTTTTGCTGGTTCAGCAGCAGGAGCAGCTAAAGAATCTTTAGATGCATCCACCATGGCAGCAACCGCTTTTGGATCTACACGTTGCATTAAGGGTTGGAACAATGCAATTTCATGACCCACTAGAATGGTTTTGCGAGAAGCAAAATCGAAGCTTTCAAGTTGCAAGAAATCTTGAACCTGTTGAGCTAGTGTCGGCAATACAGGAGCCAAGTAAACTGCCAATTGACGGAACAGGTTGATCCCCACAGAACATACATCATGAACCTGTTGTTCCTGACCTTCCTGCTTAGCAAGTGCCCAAGGCTTTTTCTCGTCGATGTACTGGTTGGCTTTGTCTGCCAGTGCCATGATTTCACGAATCGCCGCAGAGAATTCACGTGCTTCATAAGCTTGAGCAATTGAACTACCGGCATCAATAAAGCTTTGTACCAATTCAGGTTCAGCACATGTCGTGCTTAACTTGTTATCAAATTTGGTGTTAATGAATTTTGCACAACGGCTGGCAATATTCACGACTTTACCGACCAAATCTGAATTTACTTTCTGAACGAAATCATCAAGGTTCAGGTCAGAATCTTCAACTTTGTCAGAAAGTTTCGACGCGAAGTAATAGCGTAGATATTCAGGATTTAAATGCTCTAAATAGGTTTCCGCTTTAATAAATGTGCCGCGAGATTTTGACATCTTTTGGCCATTGACAGTCAAGAAACCATTCACGAATAAGCCTGATGGCGTGCGGTAGTTTGCACCTTCAAGCATTGCCGGCCAGAACAGGGCATGGAAATACACGATGTCTTTACCAATGAAGTGATAGACCTCATTTTCAGAATCTTTTTTCCAGTAGTCATCAAAATTCAATTCAGGACGTTTGGTTTTGATGTAGTTTTCAAAGCTCGACATATAACCAATCGGCGCATCCACCCAAACATAGAAATATTTGTTTGGCGCATCTGGAATTTCAAAACCGAAGTATGGCGCATCACGTGAGATGTCCCAGTCATTCAAGCCATTTTCAAACCATTCGTCCAGCTTGTTGGCAATCGATACCGGCAAGCGACCTTCATCACGAGTCCATTTTTGCAGGTATTCACCAAAATTTGGCAATTTAAAGAAGTAATGATCAGATGATTTTTCGACTGGAGTTGCGCCACTTAAAGTGGAATGCGGATTCAACAACTCTGTCGCATTATAAGTTGCACCGCAGACTTCACATGAGTCGCCGTACTGATCTTCCGCCTTACATTTAGGACAGGTGCCTTTAATGAAACGGTCTGACAGGAACATGCCTTTTTCAGGATCAAAAAGCTGGGTCACCGGACGAACTGCAATATTGCCCGCATCACGGTTTTTCACATAGATTTCTGACGCACGGGCACGGTTGGTATCGCTATGTGTAGAATCATAATGATCGAAATGCACACCGAAACCGTCAAAGTCACGAATGTGTTCTTTTTGCACATTGGCAATTTGCGCTTCAGGTGAAATGCCATTCGCTTCGGCACGTAGCATGATCGCGGTTCCGTGAGCATCATCCGCACAGACATAAGTCACATCATGACCCATCGCACGCATGGCACGTACCCAAATATCTGCTTGGATATAGCCAAGTAAGTGACCCATATGAATCGGGCCATTGGCGTAAGGAAGGGCATTGGTGACTAAAATTTTACGCACGGATTCACTCTCTCATTCGTATTCATTATGCAATGGGCCATAATTTTACATGATGCCGAGGGGATTACAAAGAAATGCTTTGCTGAAACCCTGCGAATAGATGGACTTGGACAGCTCGAATACAAAAGCCTGCATCATCTTTAGCATAGAGCTTTTCAATACAGATTTGACTCAGCTCATGCTACATCCTGCAAACAATAGCAACAACATGTACAGGCTTTGTTGCAGTTTGCTTACTTCGCCCGATTCGCGTGATGCTTTGTGCTAAAAAATGGCTGATTGTTTATATGATATGCCTAAGGAGGGTACCTCATGACTCAGCAGAACCAAAACAATACGTCGAAGCAAAATCAAGATAAAGAACAACATGCACGCGAATTAAATGATCAGCTTGCTAAAGAGCAAAAGCAAAACGAGATAGATAAACAGCATAATCAGGAACATAAGAACGGTCAAAGTGCCCAGACCCATGCTGATCAGAAGTCTGATACCCAGCACAACGGCAAAGATGCAAATGCTGAGCAATCAGCGCAAAAAGATAGTTCTCAAGAGAATCAGTCCGATAAAAAAACTGAAAGCTTTAAGATGGATGATCTAAAAGCCAAGGCGATTGCGATCGGTGAGGAGCTATTGCAAAAAGGTGAAAAGCTTCTGAATGAGCTGAAACATGGTAAATCTGACGGCCAGCAAAATGCTGAGCAAGGTTCGGATGATGTGAAAAAGGCCAAAGCAGATCATACATCTCAAGATAAATCATCTAACAAGTCAGATAAACAAAATGCTAAAGATGGTCAGACCGATCAGCAGGCAAGTATGGCAAATTTAAAAGATGAAGCCATGCATAAGTTTGAAGATACTAGACAGAAAATCACAGACTTATTCAGCGAAGCCTCGGTTAAGTTCGCTGATCTGAAACAGATGGCGACTGATACGATGAATAAAATGAAAGATAATCAATCGAAGGAAAGTGATTCGGATCAGCAGCAAGATGCCAAAGATACAGATTCAGAAAGCAAATCTCAGTCCAAAAAGGATGAATCGAAACAAGATCAGGATAAAAACACCAAGGATCAACAAGACAACTCTGAAAACAATAAAAATCATAAATAGTCTGTGATCATAGAGCCACTTTAATTACAGAGGGTTAAAGTGGCTTGATCACATAAGATCAATAAAAAAAATTTATTACATCAAAATAATCTGCCTTTCTTTACTCTCAATCATTCATTTTTCATTATTTCTATTCACCAAGATTTCATAAAATATTTCACAAAACCAAGTAAAATAGTTGGAAATTGAAGATATCTGTTTCATCTTCTCCAATACAGTGCTTAACCTTCGCCTAAAACACCGTTAAACTAAGCGATTCAGATGTCGATCTACATTTTTGGAGTAACCTATGTCCTGGCTTTCTTCGCTTAAATCGGTTTTTTCGCCTTCCAAGGAGGTGAACGAAGAAGCTGTGCAGAACGTACTGCAAAACTATATCTTGCCAAATTCCAGCAATGCCTTGAAAGATCGTATTACGCAGGTCAATGTACAGGGTGAAATTCTGCAAATTACTTTGAATACCTATCCCGAAGAAAAAGCGCAGCTGCAACAGATTCATGATGAACTGGCGGAAGCTTTGCAAAAATGTGGTATTCAAGAGCTGAATATGCACGTGATTCAGCAGAAAACTGGACATAAGCAAGAAGGTGGTTGCGGGCATAATCATGCTGAAGGTGAAAACTGTTCAAGCGAGCCTAAAGCGGAAGAAAAACCCAATCTTCCCCCTGTGGTTGATGCGTCGGCACAGCCGGCAAAAGCTGAAGAAGCTGATCCGAATAATCCACCGATTCAAAAAGCTGCCCCGCAACAGCGTGATGTCCCGAAACACCCACGCATTCAAAATGTGATTCTTGTGTCATCCGGCAAAGGTGGCGTAGGTAAATCGACCACGACTGTAAATCTGGCTTTGGCTCTACAAAAATTAGGCCTGCGCGTAGGCGTACTGGATGCCGATATTTACGGTCCGAGTATCCCGACTATGCTCGGCAATGCCGGCAAAACGCCAATGATCGAAGCAGAGCAGTTTGTCCCTATCGAAGCCTATGGCATGGCAGTATTATCAATTGGCCATTTAACTGGAGACCACAATACTCCAGTCGCCTGGCGTGGTCCAAAAGCCACGGGTGCATTAATGCAGTTATTCAATCAGACCCTATGGCCAGACCTTGATGTGCTGATGATTGATATGCCACCTGGCACAGGTGATATCCAGTTAACTCTCGCGCAGCGTATTCCGGTAACGGGCGCAGTAATTGTGACAACGCCACAAAACGTGGCCTTGCTGGATGCGACCAAAGGCATTGAATTGTTTAACCGCGTGCAGATTCCGATCATGGGCGTGATTGAAAACATGTCGACCCATATCTGCTCAAATTGTGGTTTTGAGGAACAGATTTTTGGTACAGGCGGTGGCGATAAACTGTCTGAGCAATATCAAGTCCCATTATTGGGTCGTTTACCTTTGGATGCTAAAATTCGTGAAAATGCGGATGCCGGTACACCTTCTGTCATTGCCGAAGATGCTGCTGCAGAAAGCTATATGCTGATTGCAGAGAAAATTGCAGCGCAGTTACCTAAAGCAGAGAAAGACCATAGTCGAATTTTTTAATTCTATAGACAATTCAGATATTTAAGCCTTAGCTAAAAGCTAGGGCTTCTTATTTCTTATTTTTAAAATTAGCTCGATTTAAATGATCGAAATTGACTGGAATGACTATCGGGTGTTTATCCTGAAAGCTTATATAAACATTTGAATTAATTAAAATAAATAAATTTAAATTTTAGATCATATGTTCTCTTACAATTATTTTTTTGCAGCACTGACCGAATTCTTCTATGCTACGCGGATTAGAGCGAGGTCAAACTATGATTTCATGGTTTTTTATTGGTTTAGTGGCAACCATTCTTTTAACACCAGGCCCAACCAATACCTTATTGGCATCTTCAGGCATTCAGGTCGGATTTAAAAAAACATTTCGTTTAATTCCTGCCGAAGCCTTTGGTTATCTGATCGCCATTAGCTTATGGGGCATTCTGATCGGAAAAATTTCCGTTCATCTTCCACTGTTACCGACCATTCTCAAGCTTTTTAGTGCTGGCTATATTCTGTTCCTTGCTGTGAAATTATGGCGGACTGCAGACATAAGCGAAAATCTTGAAAATGTCTCGATTCGCGCACGAGAATTATTTTTGGCAACCTTGCTTAATCCTAAAGCACTTTTATTTGCCTCAGCTATTTTTCCTGTCATTGTCTGGAAAAGTAGTCAGCATTATATGACTCATATGCTTGTTTTCTTACTTCTGCTGATTCCGATTGCATTCTTCTGGACTTTTCTGGGTTCAATCCTGGCCAGAAAAAACAGTCGCTGGCTCAATCAGAAAAACCTGCAGAAAACGGCTTCGCTGGTATTAATGAGCTTTTCCATTCCTTTAAGCTATTCTGCACTTTTAAGTTTATAAGCTGATCTCGATCAGCAGTTTTTTGGTAACTTGAGCTCTAAGCCTTTCACTTATTTTCATTAGTGTCAATTTCAGTTAAAGTACGTCGTAATAACTTGTTTTTAAGATTTTTGGATTATATCAATGGCAATTAAGTCTGATCGTTGGATTCGCGAAATGAGCGAAAAACACGGCATGATTGAACCGTATGCAGAAAACCAGGTACGTTTGGATGAAAATGGTCAAAAGCTGATTTCGTATGGCGTATCCAGCTATGGTTATGACGTGCGTTGTGCACGTGAATTTAAAGTATTCACCAATGTGCATTCTGCAATTGTCGATCCGAAGAACTTTGATGAACGCAGCTTTATTGATATCGAGTCGGATGTCTGTATCATTCCGCCTAACTCGTTTGCTTTGGCGCGTACCATCGAATATTTCCGCATTCCACGTAATGTCTTGACCGTGTGCTTGGGCAAGTCTACTTATGCGCGTTGTGGCATCATTGTTAACGTGACTCCGCTTGAGCCAGAGTGGGAAGGACACGTCACTTTAGAGTTTTCAAATACTACCAATCTTCCTGCGCGTATTTATGCAGGTGAAGGTGTAGCGCAGATGCTGTTTTTTGAATCTGATGAAGTCTGTGAAACCTCATATAAAGATCGTGGTGGTAAATATCAAGGTCAGACAGGCGTTACTTTGCCGAAGACCTAATTGCTTTAAGATATTGAATGACGGGACTTTATGTCCCGTTTATTTTTTTGAGATTTTCATTCATCGGAAACTGCTATTTTTCGCCTAATTGGCTTTGGCATCTGTATCAAAAATCAGCATAATGGATTCCGCATAACCATAAAAAAGATGCGATGCATTATAAAAAATCAAAGATTGGCGGCTGGGAAGCTGAAGCATAAGGTGCGGAGCATCGAATAAAAAGGAAAGAGTGAGATGGCTCAGATAAAAGATATATTTAAATTTCGCAAAAGTTATTTGGCGATGACAATCGGTTTCAGCCTGTTGCCTTCTGCACATGCGATGCAGGAATTATCAGATTCTTCTCTTTCTGACA
This sequence comes from Acinetobacter lwoffii, assembly GCF_024129595.1. GTDB lineage: Bacteria > Pseudomonadota > Gammaproteobacteria > Pseudomonadales > Moraxellaceae > Acinetobacter > Acinetobacter lwoffii_O. Next base: position 10,323 of record NZ_JAMXXS010000001.1, read on the forward strand.
CCACAGGTGAGGGTGTGGCGCTCGTCCTTGATGATTTTAAAATGGTGTTTCAAGGCCCTAACGATATCTCGGCTGGCTCGAGTTATGAGCGGAAGATTCCTGATCCCGGAAAAGCAGATACAGGATTTATTCGTATTATTCCGACTGGTGAAAATTACAACCAACTTGGGCAGCGTGTATACGACAAAGTTTATAAATCTACATATGATAATGCTTTTCATGTTGAAAGAACGCAGAATTATGCAACTGAGTATCAGCAAGCCTATGATACGTTAAAAACTAATTTTTATAATACGAATTATAATACGATTAAGAATACTCATGATACACAAACAAACCGGGACGCATTTAAGCAAGAATTAGTTGATTATTATTATAACACTGACTTTATGAAAGCCTATTATGACCAACGTCGTGATGATTATTATAATGGAGCCGGTAAACCCGCTTTAATTCAATATAGTCTAGTCGATGATGGCACAACAATGTTTGATCACTCACCGGGGAATCTAATTGGTTTAAATGATAAGGCAAAAACAAATACAGTGGAAATGATTGACCTTCTTTATGGTAAGGATGCGACGAAAGCAATTCCTGCAACTGAATGGAGTACGTCTGGTACTAGGGAAAATATTATTGGAGCAATTGTAGATGCAAGAATTCTTGCACTAATTAAAGCAGACTACGATAAAAAATTGGAAGCTGCTTTAGCCGGAATAATGAAGGATGCAGATAGTGCTGCTATGGCTGAAATCATTGCTAGAGCAGATCAGGCTGCTAAAACTGAAGCTGCTAAAAGCTCTGTGAGCACTTTAAGAACTAAAGCCGATGTATTTATTTATGGTCTGGCATTATCGAAAAGCGATGGTTCTTTAAGCACACGATACAGTAATCAGGGTTTCAGCTGGGGATCAGCAGATAATCCCTGGTTATTTCGAGCAGGAACTGAAAACGTCAAACAGTTTAAGGACGCTGCTAAAGATGTAGGCTATATTGCTTTGGAAGCCCCATTAAGTCCAATTGCAGGGGTCGAAAGTGATAATAATATCAAGCTGGGCTTCTGGAGTGATATTTTTGCACGTGAGCTTAATTCCTCGAATGCTGTAGATCCTATAACAGGTGGACCAATATCAGGACTTGATACGGATTACCGATTAAGAACCCAATTTGTTGCCAATGGTCTGAGTTTTAATGGCTCGCAAGTTCGGTTATTTCAAACCTTAGAATCTGACAATAAGAATTATAGCCAAACATTGGGTATGGCGAGTATTGTTCGTCTGAATACCAATGATCGACCAGAAACTCTAAGCAGTAGCGATAGTAATCTTAACAGTAAAGGTATTCGTCTCAGTACCGCAGCAAAAACAGATGCGCTTGATGGTAATGTCCCGACCCCGGCCTTGAATGGAAGTGATGCTCCTATATTTCATGATTCTGAGGGCTTATATCTCTATAGTCCAAATATTAACTTGGTGCTTGGTAATATGTACCAGCCTTTCGTTGTCGGTTCAGAAGGCAATAATATTATTTTAGAAGTGACACGTATTCCCAATATTCCTGCTATTTATAATCAAATTTATCAAAATTATGGTGGTGGACTCGGAACAACAGATTTAAAGGGTTCGACCTGTAATGTCTATAGTTGTGGTACACCGATTAAAAATAATGTGTCAGATACCACCGCACTTTATCAAGGGCGTAATGCGACTCACAGTAGTATCTCAATAGGGACTACAGAGCGTATCTCAGGAACAAATATGCTGCGTGCCAAGGATGGTGTGAATTCAACAGGAATCGTATTTAAAAATACTGAGGGTGTAAGTAAGAATTTTGGATCTGCTGTCATTGATGGTGTCCTGATTCAGCATCTGAAAATTAGAACAACTGGTCTTTAAGGGAGTATAAGAATGTCCAAATTAGTAACACTCTGTGCATTATTATGTACTTCTATGGCCAGTCTTGCCGGATTGGAAGCCCTTGATCAGCAAGCACTAACCAATACAGTGGGGCAGGGTGGAGCTGATCTTAACTGGACTTTATCTTTAAACCATGTTTATGCGACAGATTTAAGTAAAGATAAAATTTCTCGGCTTGATGGAAGTGGCAACCCGCTAGAAGTATTTTATGTTCTAGATCCCACCGCTTGTGGAGCAACAAAACAATTTTGCCGTCTGGCAATAGCGCCGAATAACCATGTCGATGCCAATGGAAATAAAAAGTGGTTAGTCTTTAAAGGCATTCAAGGCACGATTCAGATTGATAAGTTTTCGATCGATGGAACAACCATCATTAATCATCGTAATGAACCACAAACGGCGATGCAAATTACCTTTTATGATCACCAGCCTTTAAAGATCCGTAATTTAGGCTTTAATACAGTTTCCATTGAAACGGGTACAGGTGCTGGCGCCTTGGAAGGTTATGCCAATACAGGTGTTTATAGTACGTATACAGGGCGTACCTATAATGCCGATGGAACTTATACAACCGCGCCCCAAGATGTTCCTTCATTTGATAAAGGTGCTGAAAAAGGATTTATGGGGTTGAACGTTCATGGAAATCTGCATACGTCAGGCAATTTGAAAATATTTGGTTATAACTGTACAGGTGGGGCACAAAGTCGTTGTTAGTAACAACGTCAAGTACAGCATAAGGATATATAAATGAAAAAAACAACAATAAAGTTGAAATTGCTAACAGTATGCATGTGTCTTATACAACAAAGTTATGCACTTGAAACTATTGAAGAGCAAGAATTGAGTGAAGTCACTGGACAAGATGGTATGGTGATTACTCATGAAATTTCTAAAGCCAGTATTGCTCAAGCCAATTGGTATGATCCAAATCCAACTGCCAACACTAAAATGGGTTTAGGTCTACATAATGTTGAGATTATTGGAAAAGATAATAAACCAATCATTAGTCAACTTGAAATAGATGTAGGTGCCACTTCACAAGGGGCAGGACTTCGGCTAGCTGCAAGTGTTTCACCGTTTCAAGCCACTGCAGATTTAAAATTGGTAAAGATCGCCTGTACGACCAATCCATGTAGTCAATCTGCGAATAGTATTCGGACTACGGGTACTCAATCTAATCAAACTTTGGGTGCATTAGGGATTAGTACCTCTACACCGCTTAGTGTGCTATTACAAACCAGTGCAGGTCTATTTAATAAAGATTCAATTGCCAGTATCGATTTTCAACTTAAAAATGCCACGATTAGTCATAAATTAGGCGAAAATAGTCTGATTTTGAATGACTTTAACTTTAACTTCGCGGGTCAAGGATATATGTACATTGACCCGGATGAAGGCGTGGTACTCACCACACGAAATGGCAGTCAAGATCATTATGTGGATCTAAAGCGTGCTGAAGATATTACTGATATCGCGGCTGGCCGGGTTAATCCGACCAATCCAGGGGTTAATATTGACCTGCGTTATAATACGCCAAATAATGAACGCAAAAATATTATGCGTTTAGGAGCTTCGGGTGCAGTCACTAACGCAAGATTATCCATGAGTGCAGATCAAACCCAGATAGGTACTTTTGATGTTAGTAACAAGGTGAATGGTGTACTAGAACGTCAGGACAAAACTGCAACAGGTTACAGTGGCCTGGTCGGAGAAGGCGGGTTGAATCTGGGCTTGTCTGCAGATTTCACAGGTACTAATAGTACTGGGCTTCCAGCAAATATGGCACCGACAACACTTGAAATTGGTCATACCGGGAAGGGAAGCTATGCTGTGCAATTTTCCAAGCTCAGACCATTGACTACACGTAATGCTGACGGTTCCTTACATGGGAAAAATGCTTATATCGATTTTGGGAATATATATATAAATACCATTACTGCAAAAAGTCTCGATTTTATAATCAATGAAAATATGCAGAAGACTTTAGGCAGCAGTAGGACTGTGCTTAAACAGATACTCAGTACCACCACGAATGGAGAGGATTTTGCCTATATCGCCGTACGTGGAATGGATTTTCAGTCCATTGCTGCTAAAGCACGTTTCATATCAGATAACTCTTTGGCGGAAATTGGTGGCGATGGTGGTTCATGGGGAATCGGTATTCCTATTTATAATTTAAATGCCAATGTTGCCTTGTCTGGAACGACTTATGGAACAAACAATAAGCAAGCAATTGCGTATAACATTATGGCATCTACAGAAGGCTATGGAATTGACAAGAAAACCGGTTTACCAAGCACAACCTCGATTATATTGATTGATGGCAAGAATGGCGATCATGGTGAGGCAGTTAACTATTATGCTGGTTTTAGGAATATCGATGCTTTGATCAAGTCGGAAGGTATTATTGGCTATGAAGATGAAGGTATTTATATTCGTGCCGATAAACTGCTGATTGGAGCTAAAGCTGAGCTTGCGATTGGTCAATTACCAGGATCTAAATATAATTGTACCAATGCATCGGTCACTAAATGCGGAAGCTATGTGCCTCATGATAATTTTTCTAAACGTGATGATGTCCTGACGAATATTGCTTTTAAACTTGATGGAAACGGCGAGCTCCTCATCATTCCAGGAGTGGATCCGACCAGCGATTCACCAGATACCAACTTCCTGTCATTTGATGCAAATTTTAAGTTTAGACCCCTTACCGCAGAAGAAACTGCAAATAAAGATAATCTGGGCAGCTATTTTAGTATTGCCAATGAAGATATTGATTCAGCCGGGGTATTAAAAACTTCTTCAATTAACTTTAACCGGATGGAAGGTCATTTGGGTGTCAAAGCAAAAGTTCGTGTCAGTGCAGATACAGTGACTTTGGATAAGCAGGTCAAACTCAATTATGAAAATAATATTGCAACACCATTTAAAACCAATTTTGCCATGGCGACCAATGGCAATATGCAAAACATGGCAAGTATTGCACTGACTGGTGGAACTATTCGTAGCACGATGGGAATCACACCACGCTAAAAATCAGGATGAGAAAAATGAAAAAAATAATATTAAAGAGTCTAGTGGTAGCTATGATGGGCCTAAGTGGTCAGGTATCTGCATTAACTTCATTGGAAGACCAAGAGCTCTCAGAAGTCAATGGGCAGGCTTTATTGTCAATGGAGGTTCAGTCTGGATTTAACCAGATGGATAATCTAGGAGCTACTTATGACCAGAGTAATATCTCATTTTATAAATTAGGCTTGGAAGCCGAGATGGAAATTAATGCCAATATAAAAAAGCTACAGCTCGGGTGTGGTGGTGTTAATGGTGCAACCGGCTGTGATATTGATATTGATCATATAGCCTTAAGTGGTAATCCTACAAATGGTGCGGATCGTGCCGCGACTTCAGCTCTGATTACTAATCCATTTGTACAGTTTGCCATAAAAAATCCAAATCAGGCATCTACACGTGAAGTTTTAGGTTTCCGTTTAAGTGCGGAAAAGATTTCAGGTCTATTGACAATGGGGACAGAAAATAGTGCTACACCAAATGGTATTAACAGTTTCAGTGGTTATATGAAAACAAAATCTTCATCAGGAGTTGCAACAACCGCTCCTCGTGTCATGGATTATGCTGCAACTGGAATGAATATTGAGGGCACGGTAAAAGGCACTATATTAGGTCAACCATTACCTCTGGATTTACATTACACATCTAGCAATTATGCTTTCCAGTTAAATTCTACAACAGCACCTTTTACTATTCCTGCTACGATAGTGTCAGGAACAAGAATGAAAGAAGTTGTACTAAAAGGGACAGGGACAGTAGGTCGTATTGATTTTAAAGGACCATTAAAAGCAGAATTATTGGACGGGGCATTAAAATTAAATAAAGATATTACAGGTTACTTAACCGGGCTACAGACAGACATTACCGTTAAACAAAATCTTGGACTTATTCATGCTTTATATTTAAATAATCCAGCTTCACTCTCCTTGCAATCCCAAAGCATCTTATGGCCTGGTGCAGCAGTCGCGGCAAAACAAGGCTGGTGGATGGCAATGGAAGATGAAGTGGACTTAGGAAGTATTTCACCTTCATATAGTGTGCCAATTTCGGATGCTGTTTTAAAGCAAACCATTACAGGAATTAACCATGATTTAACCACTAATGTGCGAGATTGTGGAAGTCTGGTTTTTGGTTGTGTGCTAGGGAGTGCGCTTGATGTAAAGGAAATTAAAAATCCTGCGCTACTTGATTTCCCGTTAACTAATTTAACTTTACAAGGCCAGAATTTTAAACCGAACTGCTTTGGTGGACATAAATTCTGCTAAGTTTAATTATAAAAAATCCCGCATTACGCGGGATTTTTTATAAGAGAGCGAAATTATTTAGCAATCTTCGCCAATAATTCTTCTTTCGAGATATTTACTGATTCAGCATCGCGGCGGCCTTTATATTCAAACGTACCTGCATCCAAGCCTTTTTCACCAATCACAATACGATGTGGAATACCTGTAAGCTCAAGATCAGAGAATTTCACGCCCGGACGTTCGTTACGGTCATCAAGTAATACGTCAAAACCTGCAGCTTGTAATTCAGCATACAGTGCTTCCGCAGCTTCCATGGTTCGTGGAGATTTGTGTGCATTCATCGGCACAATGGCAACTTCAAACGGTGCAATGGCAGTTGGCCAGATAATGCCCTTCTCATCAAAGTTCTGCTCGATTGCAGAAGCCACCACACGCGTCACGCCAATACCATAACAACCCATTGTTACAGTGAATGGCTTGCCATCTTCACCCAAGACTTTACAGCCTAAGGCTTCAGAGTATTTTTGACCCAACTGGAAGATATGGCCCACTTCGATACCACGTTTGATTTGAAGGGTACCTTTACCATCTGGAGACGGATCGCCTTCAACCACGTTACGTAGGTCATAAACTTCAGTGAACTGCGCATCACGTTCCCAGTTTACACCTGTCGCGTGTTGATCTGCTGCATTTGCACCCGCAACAAAGTCAGATAATACCGATGCTGCACGATCAACAATGACGGTGATACCTTTTTCGACCAGACCTTGAGGACCGACAAAGCCAGCAGTTAAGCCAAGTGCTTGAAGTTGTTCTTCAGTAGCAAATGTCAAAGGTGCAGCAATTAAAGGATGTTTTTCAGCTTTAATTTCATTCAGTTCGTGATCGCCACGAAGGAATAAAGCAACCACAGGAACGGAACCATCCTCTTTTGCAATGCCTTGAACAAGCAATGCTTTTACTGAATGGGCAGGATCGGTACCCAAAAATGCTGATACATCCGCAATGGTTTTTTGATTTGGCGTATCTACCAGTTTGAGTTCTTGTGTCGGTGCCACACGCTCACCGACAAGTACTGCTTCTGCCATTTCAATATTGGCTGCATACTCAGATTCTGTCGAGAAAGCGATATCATCTTCACCGCTTGAAGCCAGTACGTGGAATTCGTGAGAACCTGAACCACCGATTGAACCGGTATCTGCTTGTACTGGACGGAAATCTAAACCAAGACGGGTGAAGATTTTGCAGTAGGCTGCATACATGTCGTCATAAGTTTGTTGCAGTGATTCCTGGTTAGCATGGAAAGAGTAGGCATCTTTCATGATGAATTCACGTGAACGCATTACGCCAAAACGTGGACGAATTTCGTCACGGAATTTGGTTTGTACCTGGTAGAAGTTTGCAGGCAATTGCTTGTAGCTTTTTAATTCGTTACGTGCAAGGTCGGTGATCACTTCTTCATGTGTTGGGCCCAAAACAAATGGGTTGCCATGGCGGTCGTTGAAGCGTAAAAGTTCAGGGCCGTATTGTACATAACGACCTGATTCTTCCCATAAAGACGCAGGTTGAGTCACCGGCATATAGACTTGAAGTGAACCGACTTTGTCCATTTCTTCGCGAACGATCGCTTCAACTTTATTTAATACGCGAACGCCCATCGGCAACCAGGTGTATAGACCTGAAGCCAACTTACGAATCATACCGGCACGAAGCATCAGCTGATGGGAAATAACCTCAGCATCGTTCGGGGTTTCTCTTAACGTTGCAAATAAAAAGCGACTCGCGCGCATGGAAACTGTCCTAAAAAATTAAGCGTTAAAGCAGGGATTATACAATAAAAAATGAGGTGAGCATTTGGCAATGTCACCTCATTGTGTTGCATTAAATTATGCCATGATTTTACGTACCTGACGCAGCATAAAATTCTTAAAGTCATCCAGGTAAGTAAAGATCACCGGCACCACCACCAAGGTCAGCAGGGTAGAGGTAATTACCCCGCCAATCACCGCATGCGCCATCGGTGCACTTTGTTCCCCACCTTCACCTAGTCCCAGGGAAAGTGGAACCATGCCCATGACCATCGCGCTGGTGGTCATCAGAATAGGACGTAAACGGGTTTTACCAGCGGCAATAATCGCATCATAACGGTTTTCACCGCGATCCATGGCTTTCTTGATAAAGTCGATCAGTAGAATCGCATTCTTGGTCACCAGTCCCATCAGCATGATAATGCCGATAATCGAAAACAGGTTCATCGTCGAGTTGAATAGGAATAAGGCCAGAAACACGCCAATCAGCGACAATGGCAGTGAGGCCATAATTGCTGCAGGATGAATAAAACTGTTGAACTGTGAACCCAGCACAATATAGATAAAGACAATCGACAAGGTAATTGCGGTCAAGGCATAACCTGCGGATTCTGCCATGTCGGCATTGGAGCCTTGAGTGTCGAAACTATAGCCTGGTGGCATATCGAAATTTTCTTGCAAGCGGCTGATATCTGTCCCGATATCGCCTGCAGGACGTCCTGAGGTATTGGCCTCGACCAGCACTTCACGAGCCAGATCACGTCGGTTAATTTGTGAAGCGCCGAGCTTTTCTTCAAATTTGGCCACACTTGAAAGTGGAACCAGAATTGGTTGATTGTTGGCATCGGTTTTATTCGAGGTGATATACATGTTCTGTAAGTCGCTAGGCAAGCTGCGCTGGTCTTCAGTCAGGCGCAGATTCACATCATAGGTTTCACCTTTTTCATCCTGCCAGGTGGTAACATCATCACCGGCAATCAGCGGACGCACCACATTGGCAATCTGATTGACTGATAAACCTAAATCACTGGCCAAGACGCGATTAATCTGTACATCAAGAGTTGGCTTGGGTTCTTTTAATGAAGTTTCCAGATCGACAATGCCATTAATTTTCGCCATTTCCGTCATAAAGCGATCAGAAATTTTTTGCAGTTCATCCAGATCCGGGCCTTTGATCGAAATCATGATTGGCTTCTGGCCACCAGAAACGGTTTCATCGGCGGATGCCACCGAGGTAATGCTGATTCCTGCAACCGATTGCAGGCGCTGGCGAAATTCATTATTTAAGTCATTCAGGGTCTTTTCACGTTCGGTACGCGGCGTCACGGTCACCCGTAAACTGACATGGTTTTTACCGCGGTCGGTTGCGCCATTAATCACCCCATAGGTGGCTTTGACATCCGGATGCTGACGAATAATCTGATCCACCTGCTGGAGTTTGGCCTGAGAATATTCAAGCGATGAATCGACCGGTGTTTCAAACTTGATCCGGATTTCACCTTTATCGGGAACCGGTACAAATTCGGTGCCGATCAGTTTGGATAAACCCAGAGCACCAAATAATGAAGCCACAGCAATCATTAAGGTAATCAATCTGAAGCGCAATGCCAGTTTTAATAATTTTTCATAGACATGGCTTAAGTTGTCCAGCTTGCCGGAGATCCAGCTAAAGGAACGTTTCACCCGACCTGGTTTTTTATTCGGATCTTTTTTCTTTTCTGCCCAATGTGCTGAGAGCATCGGGTCCAGGGTAAAGCTGACAAACATCGAGATCAGAACGGCCATACTTACCGTGACCCCGAACTGGTAGAAGAAACGGCCAATAATTCCGCCCATAAAGGCAACAGGCAGGAATACGGCAACAATGGTCAATGTGGTGGCCAGCACGGCTAAGCCAATTTCTTTGGTGCCATCGAGCGCGGCAGTCACATGGTTTTTGCCCATATCGGCATGCCGGACAATATTTTCACGCACCACAATTGCATCATCGATCAACAGACCAATACTCAAGGACAGCGCCAGTAAAGTCATCATATTGATGCTAAAGCCAAAGGCCCAGATAAAGGTCAGCGTGCCCAAGAGAGCAATTGGTAGGGTTAAACCGGTGATTACTGTGGAGCGGAAAGAACCCAGGAACAGTAGGACAATCAGCACAGCCAGTACCGCACCTTCAATAATGGTTCGGGCTACATCACCAATGGTGCCGCGGATACTTTTGGAGGAGTCCACCACCACTTGTAAAGTGGTACCTTGTGGAAGCTGCACCTCAATACTTTCTAAAGCTGCATAGCTCTTGTCGACTACTTCAATGACGTTTGCATCTGAACTGCGCAAAATATCAATTGCCACTGCGGTTTTACCATTCAAAAAGGCAGCCGATTCCAGCTCTGCCTGACTGTCTTGAATATTGGCCACTTGTCTGAGGAAAATCGGTACGCCGTTTTTATTGGCAATAACCAGATCGCCGAAGGCGAGGGGATGCAGTACTTTGGAATTGATTTCAATGACCAGTTCCGAATTACCCGATTTAAGCGTCCCCCCCGGGACTTCAATATTCTCGGCCTTTAAGGTGTTAATCACACTGTCCACACCAATGCCAAAGGCTTGTAGTTTTTGTGGTTCCACCTGAATCCGGATCTGGCGCTGCGCATCACCCAGCAGGTTGACCGTTCCGACGCCCGGGACTGTACGCAATTGTGGCACAATTCGCTGATCCAGATAGGAACTGAGCGCTTTCACATCCATATTGTCGGATTCAAATACGATCGACATTACCGCATTCGCCGTCGGGTCATAACGTTCTACAATCGGCTCCTGAATCTCATCACGAAATTCAGCAGTTACAGAAGCGATTTTATCCCGCACGTCCTGAGCTGCTGTGGTCGACGTGACATCCAGATTAAATTCAGTGGTGATGATGGACAGGCCTTCACTGGACTGGGAAATCACCTGTTTCAAACCGGAAATGGTATTGATCTGATCTTCGAGTTTCTTGGTGATTTCCGATTCAACCGTTTCCGGAGAAGCGCCCGGATAGTTGGTATAGATCACCACAAAAGGGAAATCGACATCAGGAAATTCTTCAACGCCCATCCGCTGCCAGGAAGCCAGTCCCAGTACCATCAAACAGAACATCATCATGATGGTGAAAACCGGATACTTCACACTAATTCGGGTAAACCACATGTCAATGATCCTGTATGAATGGTTTTAGTTGGCGCGAAGGGTGACAGTTTTTTGCAGATCGGCTTCGCTAAACTTAACCCGGCTGACCTGATCGCTGCTCTCCAGTCCTTGAACCACGGCAATGTTGTCGCTATAACGCTGTTCTAGTACCTGAACATTGACTTTGATAATTTTATTCTGGCGTATTATCCAGACATAAGGTTTATTCTGAATGTCTTGAATAGTATCTAATGGAATCAGCTGGCCAGAAATCTGTTGTGGACTCAGAATGTTGCCTTCGACAAAGGAGCCGATACTTAGCGAGGGAATGGTTTCATTCGGCTTGGCAAAGAATTCGATCTGACGACTGGCCTGATCTGCAATTGGGGAAATCCGGCTAATTACGGCAGTGAGCCGATTTGGATTCCCTTGAATGCTGTATTCGACTTGACTGCCCAGTCTTAAGTCTGATTGCAGATCACTGGGTACGCGTGCCTGAATTTCCAATCGTTTTGGATCGACAATTTCAAACAGGGTTTGTCCAATCGCCACGGTTTGACCCGGTTCGACCTGACGTTGGGTAATCACGCCACTGATCGGGCTGGTCATGATGCCATCACGATCGGCTTTCTGGGCAATATCAACATTGGCTTGCTGGGCACGAACATTTTCCAGCTGTGCCTGATAGTCCACCTGACTTTGTTCATATTCTACTTTTGAAATAAAACCCTGATCGAGCAGGCGCTTTTTACGCTGCATCATATTGCGGGCCTGATTGGCTTGCGCTTGAGTTGAGGCCAGATTCGCACGTGCCTGTGCCAGACGGGCTGCATTGTCCTGATTATTCAGGCGTACCAGCACTTGTTCCTTGACAACTGTTTGACCTACCTGCGCGTTTACGCTGGTGGCAGTAGCAGAGACCTGTGCTTGTATGCTGCTTTGATTGACTGCACGAATGGTGCCGGTGAATGCAGTTTTTTGAACTGAATTGCCAGATTGAACTGCAACTAGATCTTGAGGAATGACTTCAATGGATTTGGGTATTTCGGTTTGCTGGACGGGTTCATTTTTATCACAAGCCACTAAAAACATATTTAAGCAAAGTGCACTCATGATCAGGATAGAGCGCGGGGAAGGCATATTTAAATCATAAGAATGCTGTGCAGTTTGCATAAGAGTCCTTTTAGTTGGCTGTGAATCAAAACCACAACCAGCTATTTGTATTTATTCAAGTGCTTTTAAACGGGCGATAATTTTGTCGTATTCTGCTTCCAGATTTCGATAGCGACTTTGTAAAGACTGAATATTTTCTTTTTGGGAAACGAGATTTTTCTGGTTGTTGTCTAGCATGGTTTTTAGATGTGCCGGTGTGGTTTTACCTTTACGTAAATATTCACGTTCCTGACGTACGAACATGACCCGATCTTTTTGCAGTTGCTTCATTTGTTCTTGCTGAAAATCAATCTGTTTTTTTAACTGGACCAGGCTATCGTTTTTTTTCTGTAAAGCGGTCTGGCTATTGCTATAAGCACGCTTGAGTTTATGATCTTCGGCAATCCGCTTAGCCTGTTGAGCACGCTGTGGCGCCTGTCTGATATCCGCTTCGGCATTATAAGGACGCGCACGTTTAATGACCTGCATATTCTGGTCAAGTGCTTCATAACCATAACGGATATGATTTGGTGTGACGTTAGTACTGATATTGGCCACACCCTTGCTGTCATAATAACGATACCAGGTGGCTTTTTGCGGGAGTTGGTTGCTACTCGCGCACGTTAAGCTCACCTGTAACAGTAGCAGCACAACAACAATGAATTGACCAGTCATTTTATTTTTATCAATGACAGCAAGTTTTCTTAAAAACTGACTCATCATTGGCTCCCCGAATTTAAAGTTGACTAAATTACTTATTTTAAAGTAATAATCTTGTTATATTAGACTTAAATTTATCAATAAAAAACTACCGTTAGTCAAAAAAAAACCAATAACGATAAGAAAATGTGAAGCTGTTATTAAAAATAAATGATTTTGTCTACTTGTGTAGAAAATGTTCATTGATAATACAAGTGACTTTATGTTAAAAATGTTTATCGATCGTAATAAAATAATCCTATGAGCCTTATGGCATATAGTTTCTAAAATGGGAAGGGTTAAACAAATGGACGATAAATTCCAAAATCTAAAAATTATGGTTATTGATGACTCAAAGACCATTCGTCGTACTGCGGAAACTCTTCTTCAACGCGAAGGTTATGAGGTCATTACTGCAGTAGACGGTTTTGAGGCTTTGTCAAAAATTGCCGAAGCAAATCCAGATATCGTTTTTGTAGATATTATGATGCCGCGCCTAGATGGTTACCAAACCTGCGCCTTAATCAAAAACTCTCAGAATTACCAGAATATTCCTGTGATTATGCTATCAAGTAAAGATGGCTTATTTGATCAGGCCAAAGGTCGTGTCGTGGGTTCAGATGAATACCTGACCAAACCTTTTAGTAAAGATGAATTGCTCAATGCAATCCGTAACCATATTAGTGCTTAATATTTGATTTTTTTGGGGAATTGGCATGGCACGTATCCTAATTGTGGATGACTCACCGACAGAAACTTTTCGCTTTAGAGAGATTCTTTCTAAACATGGCTTTGAGGTGATTGAAGCAGCCAATGGCGCAGATGGCGTCACCATGGCACAGGCAGAATTGCCGGACCTAGTTCTGATGGATGTGGTTATGCCGGGTGTGAATGGTTTTCAGGCAACCCGTCAGATTGCACGTGGTGCAACGACCAAACATATTCCAATCGTGATTGTCAGTACCAAGGATCAGGCCACTGACCGTGTATGGGGCAAGCGTCAAGGCGCAGCGGATTATCTAACAAAACCAGTCGATGAAAAACAATTAATAGATGTAATTAAGCAGCACCTCAATGCAGGATAAGCTCTATGGCAGCAAATGGATTTATCGAATTGCTTCGCATTGCGAAACGGGGGAATAAAAACTACGTTTCCAATGGCAATGAAGTTAACCGATGGTCGGGCATTGCTTTTGAGATGATGGGGCAATATTTTGTTGCCCCGCTGGGGGAGGTATCAGAAGTGATTTATCCCCCAGAATATACGCCGGTACCCAAGACGCAAGCATGGGTGTTGGGTCTGGCGAATATCCGGGGAAGACTGTTATCGGTTTCTGATCTGACGCAGTACGTATCAGGGCAAAGCAGTCAATTTTCACCGACTCAAAAAGTATTATGTATCAACCATAATGACCAGTATGTGGGTTTGGTCGTAGATCAAGTTTTGGGTATACAACATTTCAATAAGAAAAGTTTCTTTTCGAAGAAATCTGAATTGGATAAAAACTTACAAGAATATTGTCAGGGGTTTTTCCATCAGCACAACCAGCAGTGGCATGTGTTTTTATTCAGTCGTCTGTTGCAAAATCCAAAATTTATGAACGCATCTATAAAATTTATAAATTAAATGTCGCGCTCGAAACTAAGCAAGGCGTCAACCGGGGAGAGGCTGCATGGGCTTTAAACTTAAAAAGAAAAATACAGGTGAGAGCACTGGCCGCAAAGGCGGTAATGCTTTTTTAGCTAAGATTCAAACGCAAGTAGATCAGTTATCACGTGTCTTCGGTGATAGTGAGAAATCAAAACCGCTGATCTATGGAGCAGCAGGCTGTCTTTTAGCCGCACTGATCACTTTATTGTATCTTTTTTATAGTGTTCCACGTACCAATGAACTCACTCAAAGTCTGGGTGATTTGCGTCTCCTCTCGCAAACGATTTCGCGCCAAGCGACTGAAGCGACAGCTTCAGGTACGCCTGAGGCCATGAAGAACCTGACTGATTCGCAAAAAGCTTTTGCTGAAAACCTTGAGACAGTTAAAAGTATTCACTCTAACAATGATGCTTTGCAAGCTGTTGATAAACAGTGGAAAGAAGTATCCAGTAGTATTGATCTGATTACCTCGCAACAAAAGATTATTAACCAGTTATACGACACCAACATCGCGATTGGTGAAGCGATTCCGGGGATTCAGGCGGAATATAACTTGATGGTCGACCAGATGGCACGTCAAGATATGCCATCGAACCAGGTGGTTATTGCCAAAAACCAGGTATTCATTGCAGAACGTATCTTACGTTCAATCAGTTTGGTACTGACAGGTAATGATGGTTCACGTGAATCTGCGGATGACTTCAGTGCCGATACCGAAACTTTTGGTTCTTATCTGAATGCACAGTTAAATGGTTCTGCTGAACTGGGTGTACAGCGTATTGCTGATCCAACCCTGCGTGAATCTCTGGAAGGCATCAAGGCTGAATATGATGACGTATTGGAATCTGCATCAGCGATTATTCTGAAAAACTCTACACAGATCGTAAAAGTTCGTCAGGCAGCCGCATCTATTTTTTCTCAATCTGATGTGCTTTTGGACAACCTGAATAAATTATCGGGTAACTCAGGTCTTAAAACGGTTGTTCCGGCAGTCCTTCTGATCGCATTATTAGTCGGTTTCTTGCTGTGTGTATTCAAGTTACTTTCTCTGCGTGGCTTGTCGGATAAGCAGCGTGTAGGCCGTTTACAAGAAGAATATGACCGTAACCAGAATGCGATTTTACGTTTACTGGATGAGATCGCCGATCTTGCAGACGGTGACTTGCGTTCATATGCAACAGTATCTGAAGACTTTACTGGTGCAATTGCCGACTCGATTAACTTTGCGATTGACCAGTTACGTGACCTGGTATCGCGTATTACTGAAACTTCACAAGAAGTTGCGCAATATACTGCAACTACACAAAGCATTACCAACCAGTTAGCTGAAGCATCTGAGCATCAGGCACAAGAAATTGCTGGTGCTTCTGCAGCGATTAACGAAATGGCACTGTCGATTGACCAGGTATCTGCCAACGCCGATGAATCAGCGGTGGTAGCAGAGCGTTCAGTACAAATTGCTGCAAACGGTGCGGATGTCGTACATCGCTCGATTGAGGGTATGGACACGATTCGTGAACAGATTCAGGAAACTTCAAAACGTATTAAACGTTTGGGTGAATCTTCTCAGGAAATTGGTAACATCGTAGCCTTGATTAACGATATTGCTGACCAGACGAACATCCTGGCATTAAACGCAGCAATTCAGGCATCGATGGCCGGTGAAGCAGGTCGTGGTTTCGCGGTCGTAGCCGATGAAGTACAGCGTCTTGCGGAACGTTCAGCTTCTGCAACGAAGCAGATTGAAGGCCTGGTAAAAACCATTCAAACGGATACGAACGAAGCCGTTATTTCGATGGAACAAACTACATCGGAAGTTGTACGTGGTGCGAACTTGTCTAAAGATGCCGGTGTAGCACTAGATGAGATTCAAACAGTATCGAACAACCTTGCGAAACTGATTGCGAACATTTCTGATGCTGCGAAACTGCAGTCAGCATCTGCAGGTCATATTGCGACCACGATGAATGTCGTACAGGAAATTACCTCGCAAACCACCAGTGCAACCTTCGATACAGCACGTTCAGTATCTGAACTGGCAAACATGGCCGATGCATTACGTGAATCTGTATCTGACTTTAAACTACCAGAATAAAGTCAGACATGATGGGGAAATGTGTCTTGACCGCGGTTGAGACACATTCAGAAAATACAGATAAAGCCTCGACAAGATGTACTTAACTTCATACGTTAGGTATCGCGTGACGGTCACAATTAAGTTTGAGCGCCCTTCTTGGCGGCATAACGTAAGAAGCATGAGCTATGAAAGAAATATTAAAAAATTTAGTTGAAACGACAACGCTTCCTGAAGATAGTTATCTTGACCAAGATGCAGAAATTCTTGAAATTTTTGTTGAGGAAATCGAAGAGATCTTCGTTGAGTTAAATGCTTTATTTCCAGAATGGTTGAGCAATCCAGATCATCAAGAAAATCTGAAGACCATTCGCCGCCATTTTCACACCCTGAAAGGTTCAGGCCGCATGGTCGGGGCAAAATCGGCAGGGGAGATGGCCTGGGCGGTTGAAGATACCTTAAACCGGGTTTTGTCCGGTTCGATTCAGCTGACACCGACGGTACAGAAATTTGCCCAAGCGGTACTGAATGTCTATCAATATGCTTTATATCCAAAATTCAAACATGTACAGCAATTGGATCTCGATCTGCGTCCAATGGTGCTGTTGGGACAACAATTACAACAACAAATTTCGCCTGAACCTGCATTGGAAGAATTACTGGCATTGGCAGATCATTTGACCGCTGAAGGTCAGATGACAGGTCTTGAGCTTGCAGACAATGAGCCAAGTGAAGTTGAGCTAACAATAGCGCCAGTAGAAGTACCGGTTCGCAGTGATATCGAAGAAACTGTGGCGATCTTTATTGAAGAAGCAGAAGAGCATCTGGATACGATTGCTACCTTCCTTCGCACTGAAGATGAAAAATCACAAGATTATAATGCGCTGATTCGTGCGATTCATACTTTGCGCGGCAGTTCATCCATGGCGCAGATTGACCAGATTTTTGAGGCCAGCTCTAAAGTGGAGCATCTGTTCAAAACCTTGCTACAAGATGAAATTGTCTCAACCTCAAAAGAAACCGCTTTACTGATTCAGTATGCCGAGTTTGTCAGTGACTATCTGCATTTGCTACGTCAGGGCAATACTGCAAAACTGGATGCGGTATATGCCACCTTTGAGCGTGTCTGGAATGATTATGGCTTTGCAGTTACTGAAACCAATAGCATTCAGACGCAAGGCTTGGTATCCAAACTGGTTGAGCTGGATATTGATCTGTTATTGGATACCGAGTTTGAATTTGATAAACGCGCCCAAGTCGATTATCCTGAATATATTCAGGCACTCAGCCAGCAGGCTGCAGAATTGTTGGCACATACAGAAAGCCGGGCAGCGCAGGGAATTCATGAATTCACTGCCGACCTGAAATTGGCTTATGATGCGCTGCTTGAAAAGCCAGTGCTGCTAAACAGCGATTATGCTTATGAACTGTTCGCACAGGCGCACCAGGAATTTATTCATTTATTTGATACCTTGGCCGCAGGACAGCGCGTCATTCTGAATGATGAGATTCAAAAAATACTCAGTGAACTGTCTGCATTTGTGCAGCAGGATCTCGAGATATTTGCTGAAGACACTAGCAATCAGAATATTGAGCTAAGCTCAGAGGCCACACAGGTGGCTGAAACCGTCGCGACTGGCAGTGTCGATTTTGCTGGTTTGAGTCAACGCATCGCTGCGGATCGTCAGCAGCAGCAAAGTGCTGAAACCAACCGTGATTTTGATGAAGAATTATTAAGTATCTTCCTGGAAGAAGCGGATGAATTGCTCGCAGGCATTGATGAAGATCTGAATACCTGGAGCAAAAAACAGGATGATACGACTTCACTGAACAATCTGATGCGTCATTTGCATACCTTAAAAGGTGGTGCAAACATGATTGCAGCTTCGCATATCGGTTTGATTGCGCATGAACTGGAAAGTATTTATGAGCGTGTGATCCGTCAGCAAATTGCCGTGACACCTGCTTTAATCCAGATTATCCGTCTGGTTCAGGACAATATTTCCGATCGTATTCAATCGATTCGGGAAGACGGTATTGATTATCCTGCACCAGAAGCGATTGCGATTCTGCAAAATATTCAGGTGCTGGTGTCTGGACAAGCTGTTGCTGCTGTGGAGAGCGCGAATACTGTAGTCGAAGTTGCAGAGGTCCAAGCGACATCAATTCGTGAACCGCAACTTGAAGAATCCACAGCGACTCAACAGCCTGCGACTGATCTGGCTGAAGCTGAAGAATTACTGGAAATCTTGGAATCTCCTAAGCCTATTGAAGACACACCAGTAGAATGTTCTGAAGAAGACGAGCTGAAATCGATTGTTGAAGAATCTTTTCTGGAAGAATCCGAAGAGATTCTGGCGAATGCCGAGAAGCTCCTCAGTCAATGGTTTGACCAGCGTAGTGACCGTAGTTTATTACTACAATTACAGCGTGCTGCCCACAGTATCAAGGGTGGCGCACGTATGGTAGATGTTGAAGAAGTGGCCAGTATTGCCTATGAGCTGGAAACGACTTTCGAACAGTTTGCGGTCTATCAATTTAACTCAAATGCCTATGATGGCTTACTGCAGAAAACGCTGGTCTGGTTGAGACAGGCGATTTTCCAACGCGACTATAGCGGTTTTGAGCCGCTGCACAGTAGTCTGAAAAAGATTGCTTATGTGGACGTTACTGCACAGTTGCCTGAGCGTCTGGCGAAAACAGATAATCTTGTAGTCAGCACCGACTTCGGCTTTGTTGAAGGTGATGGTACTGAGCCGCCACAGATGATGGGTGAGTGGGCGAATAGCGGCACCAGCGATAGCAATAACGAGATGATCCGTATCTCTGCTGATCTGGTCGAGAAGATGATTGACCTGTCCGGTGAGAACTCGATTAACCGTTCGCGTATCGAGATGGACTTGGGCCAGCTGGGCAATACCTTGAACGAGATGGAATTGGCGATCAAACGTCTTGCTGATCAGTTACGTCGAATGGAAGGCGAGCTGGAATCACAGATTATTGCCAAACACGGTTCAGAGAACTCGCGCTATGCTGACTTTGACCCGCTGGAAATGGACCAGTATTCGTCGCTCAACCAGCTGTCTAAATCACTGGCAGAATCTGCATCAGATTTGGTCGACTTCAAGAGTACACTGGCCGACAAGATTCGCGAAACTGAAGGTCTGTTATTGCAACAATCCCGTATTCAGGCCGAGATTCAGGAAAGCCTGATGCGTACCCGTCTGGTTCCATTTGATCGGATGTTGCCGCGTTTACAGCGTATCGTGCGTCAAACCTCGACCACCTTGAACCGTCCTGCAGAACTGATCGTACAGAATACCGAAGGTGAACTGGATCGTAACATTCTCGAGCGTCTGGTCACCCCATTTGAGCATATGCTGCGTAACGCGATTGACCATGGTCTGGAAGATACTGCAGATCGTATCGCACTGAACAAGCCGGAAGTCGGTTCTATTGTCTTGAACATCAGCCGTCAGGGAACCGATGTAATTGTGTCCTTTAGTGATGATGGTAAGGGGATCGATGCGGAGAAGATTCGTGAAAAAGCGCTGAGTCTGGATCTAATCAAAGCGGATCAAGTCATTGATCAGGAAGAAATCCTGCAATTTATCTTCCATCCTGGTTTCAGTACCGCGAAAGCAGTGACCCAGATTTCTGGTCGTGGTGTCGGTCTGGATGTGGTACAAAGCGAGATCAAATCACTGGGCGGCCATGTGTCAGTGAGCTCGGAACTGGGCAAGGGTACGGTCTTTACGATTCGCGTACCGACTACAGTAGCGGTCAGCGATGCCTTGATGGTGAAAGTGGGCGATCAGCAATATGCGATTTCTCTGGCGCAGATTGACCGAATTGTACGTATTGCGCCGACTACATTGGAAAGCTATTTCAACAGTAAAGATGACTATTTCAAGATCGATGGCGCAAACTATAAGCTGCGTTATCTGTCTGAGTTTGTTGGCAACCAGCCGATTCCACGTCTGAATAATGTTGGTCATTCATTGCCGGTGCTGTTGATTAAAGGTAATAGTGGTCAAACCATTGCCTTGCTGGTCGATCAGTTGGTCGGTTCACGAGCGCAGATTGTAGTAAAACCGATTGGACAGCAGTTTGCCAACGTCGGGGTAGTGGCCGGTGCCACGATTCTGGGTGATGGTCAGGTCTGTCTGATTCTCGATGGACAGAATGTTGCCCGCCAGATTCAGGCGACACAGCGTGTCAAACAGCTGAATGATCAGCGTGATGGTTCGCGTAATTCAAATGCACGTCGTCTGGTGATGATTGTCGATGACTCGGTGACTGTACGTAAAGTGACGTCGCGTCTGCTTGAACGTCAAGGCTATGATATTGTCACTGCCAAAGATGGCGTAGATGCGATCGAGCAGCTTGAAAACGTCAGACCGGATCTGATGTTGCTGGATATCGAAATGCCACGTATGGACGGTTTCGAAGTGACCAATCTGGTTCGTCACCATGATATTCACCGTGACTTGCCGATTATCATGATTACCTCACGTACCGGTGAGAAGCATCGTGAACGTGCATTCAGCCTAGGTGTAACACATTATATGGGTAAACCGTTCCAGGAAGCGGAACTGTTGGCCAATATCCAACAACTGATTGCTGAAAAACAGGGGTAATATATGAGTCAGACCAATTCAAGCAATAAAATGGCTGATCAGATTAGCCAGCAGGAACTTCAGCATCTGATTACGGTATCGACCGGATTTATTGATGCCTATATTATTGACTGTCATGGCAAAGATCCGATGTTATTGCCACAAAACATTGTCCTGTCAGCACTGGATAGCAATACTCAGGTCAAAACTGTAGAATGGCATGAGGCACAGTTACCGGTCTATGCAGTGAATGATCCGTCACGTCAAAATGGGGTGGCACTGGTGATTGAGGGGGATGAAATTACTCAGCGCTTTGCCCTGATGTGTAATGAAATGCCGAAAACCATCCGGATTCGTATTTCCGAAGTGGTCGATGTCGATCAGCCGGTGAATGATCCTGCCATCTTTCAATATGTGCGCATGAACGAACAGCTGTTCCATATTCCGAATATGACCAATATTCAGGCTACAATCGGGCTGTAATCCAGGCTATAAAATATAAAAAAGGAACTCCATGGAGTTCCTTTTTTATTGCGTTATGAATTTACTTAATTGGCGAGTAAATTCACGAGAATCTGCTCATAGATTTCAGCCAATGGCTCTAAGTCTGCAATATCGACATGTTCATTGATCTGATGAATCGTGGCATTCAATACGCCAAGTTCCAGTACCTGTGCGCCGGTAGGGGCAATAAAGCGGCCATCTGAGGTACCGCCCGAAGTCGATAGTTCAGTTTCAGTCCCCGTCACATTCAGAATGGCGGTTTTAGCTGCATTTACTAGTTCACCAACTGGCGTCAGGAAAGGCAGGCCAGATAAAGTCCAAGAAATGTCATAGTCCACACCATGACGATCCAGAATTTCTAAAGTACGTACTTTGAGTTCTTCGGCGGTCACTTCAGTTGAATAACGCCAGTTGCACAATAGGTTCATGGTGCCGGGAACAACATTGGTTGCGCCTGTACCCGAATTGATATTGGAAATCTGGAAAGTCGTCGCCGGGAAATATTCGTTGCCATGATCCCAGACTGTGTCGCACAGTTCAGCAATGGCTTTAGAAGCGGTATGAATCGGATTCACGGCCAGATGCGGATAAGCCACATGACCCTGTTTGCCTTTGACTGTAAGGTTGGCATTTAATGAACCACGACGGCCATTTTTGACTATATCGCCCAGTTTATTAGTACTTGACGGTTCACCGACCAGACACCAGGTAATTTTCTCATTACGCGCTTCCAGTGTTTCAATCACTTTCACCGTGCCGTTAATCGATGGACCTTCTTCATCTGAAGTAATCAGGTAGGCAATCGAACCTTTGTGATTCGGATATTTTTCAACAAAACGTTCTGTTGCGACTACCATGGCTGCCAAAGCCGTCTTCATATCGGCACTGCCACGACCATAAAGTTTGCCTTCACGGATTTCAGGTAAGAAAGGATCTGAGTTCCAGGCATCCAGATTCCCTGTTGGCACGACATCGGTATGGCCAGCGAAACAGAAGACCGGACCTTCTGTGCCTTTGCGTGCCCAGATATTATCTACATCTTCAAAGCGCATGGATTCAATATTGAAACCAATCTTCTTTAAACGTTCAGCCATGATGTTCTGGCAGTCATGATCAATCGGTGTGACAGAAGGCTGACGTAATAGTTGCAGGCTTAAATCGAGGGTAGCGGAAGAGCTCATACGGTATTCAACAGTCGATAATTTTTTCGGCTCTATAATAGGCGAATATAGGCTTGAATGTGAACGACTGATATAA
Organism: Acinetobacter lwoffii; assembly: GCF_024129595.1. Lineage (GTDB taxonomy): Bacteria > Pseudomonadota > Gammaproteobacteria > Pseudomonadales > Moraxellaceae > Acinetobacter > Acinetobacter lwoffii_O. The sequence goes on from NZ_JAMXXS010000001.1 coordinate 33,481, forward strand.
AAAAACCCTATCTGGGATAGGGTTCTGTGAGCGTTTAGGAAAAAACTAGTTTTGACGGATTTCGTCAGAGGTTTTTTCAGCAGTATTGGTTACCGCATCGCCAGCCTTAGACACATCTTTGCCCATGCCTTTTACGGTGTTACAGCCAGTCAATACAAAAGCCATCATTAATGAAGCAGCAAGAATTTTTTTCATCATCATCTCCGTATAATCAATAATAAAATTATTATGATGTGGGACTTAGAGTAGAAAATATACGCTCTAAAAAATATGTGGTTTTCATAGTGCTTCGGTTAATAAATGTAATGCTTTATAGGGGCTTATGCGATGGATGCTGGATCAGCACCGGATTGCGATACATATAAAAGTCATCACTATCGAGTTTTTTATAAAGTCCATCCGTCCACCAGATCGCAGCTGAACTGCTCGGCCGGGCTTGCGGATAAATCCATTCATGTCGTTGCAGACGATAGAAACCGTGCTGTGCAGCAGGAATATGCTGTCCCCATAAGCCCAGACGACGCTCGGTATTGATCCATGAGGGAATTGGCTGATCGGCATGATGTGTAGGCAAATACAGCTCTCCCTTGAGGACGCAAAACCGTCTTTGAATGGGATGCTGCAAAGCCTCATCAAACTGGAATTGTTTTTGTGTGAAATGTTTCATTTTTCTGATTAAAGTATCGGTGCGGTTTAGGCCATACCAATGCGGCAGGCTAAAATCTGCTTCGGCCAGATAATATTTCAATGCCACTTCCCAATGTTCAATCTGTCCTGTATCAGTATTTAATAGCAGAAAATCCAGCTCACCCAAGGTTTTGGCGCCTTCAATTTTTTGCAGACTATGGCCAAGCAGCCGATAGGGATGGTAAGCATCATCGAGCAACCAGAACCAGACCAGCATTTCAAAACGCAGCCCCAAACGTGTGCTTTTTAGTTGCTGTACAAATTCGATTAATTCTTTTGGATGCTGATCAAGAAATTCCAAGCGTGGATGATAATGGTTAAGATGTCGCTGCCAGGTCTGGCTGTCATGCAACTCAAAACGATGTATGAGCTCAAGTTCATCTGGAACATGGGACAGGATATTCGGACTGCCAACAGCAAATGCTAGCTGCCGCACCAGAGGATGTTGATAACGTTGCCATGCTTCTACAAGATTTTGGTTTAAATTGGAAAAGGGCATAGGACAACCTGTGAAAAGTGCAGAAATACAACGGACAGTATCGGAAAACGCTTTATACTACCTGAATTCTGCGGCTAGGGTTGATATATGAAAGTGTTGTTTTGGCGAAGTCTGGTGGTGCTGTTTGTGATCCTGGGCTTTATCGGTGCAATCCTGCCGGGTATGCCAACAACGGTCTTTTTGATTCTGGCGGCCTGGGCGGCATCCAAGGGCTGGCCGCAAATGGATGACTGGTTATTGAATCATCCCAAATATGGCCCGACCTTAAGAGATTGGCGCGTACATGGTACTGTACCGCGTAAGGCCAAATGGCTGGCCAGTATCATGATGCTGATCAGCGGGATCATCATGCTGTTTACCACGGCACCCTTGGCCGTAAAAGCCTTTACCAATATTACGATGCTGATCGTCGCGATCTGGTTATGGCGACGCCCTGAACCGAATCAGATCATTATTCAGCAAAATACAGTCGATCCAGAAAAGACAGATCTACAAACTCCGCAATCTGTAGATAGTAAATTAAACCCTATAAAACCAAACAAAATAGAGTCTGAGAATAACAAGTCATGAGTACCTTGCATCTGGATCAAGCCGATATCCTGATTGATCTTGCCCAACAAAAACTGTATCTGCCCCGTCTAAACAAGCAATATCTGATTTCCAGTGGCAAAAATGGCATTGGCGAAACTGAAAATAGTGGCCAGACTCCTCGTGGATGGCACAAAGTCGCTGAAAAGTTTGGTCAGAATGCTCCCTTAAATAGTGTATTTGTCGCACGTCAGGTGACGGGTGAAATTTATAATCCCCAATTGGCAGCAGAATTTCCGCAGCGTGACTGGATCCTGACGCGCATTTTATGGCTGAGTGGCCTTGAGGCAGGTTTTAATCAAGGGGAGGGCTGCGATACCTATCAGCGTTATATCTATATTCATGGCACCCCAGAAACCGAAAAGATGGGAGAGCCGCTGTCGCACGGCTGTATTCGTATGCGTAATCCGGAGGTCGCTGAATTATTTGACCTGATCAGTGAAGATGCACTGGTTTATATCTCAGAACAGACATTAGATCTGGAAAAACTAAATGTTTCGAAAAGCGAATAAAAGTTAGATTTTAAGATCATGTGAAAATGATTTTGTTTTTATGGGCTGAATCTGCTTGATCTTGATGGAGACAGGAGAAAAGATTGATTAATCTGATCCAGATCCTATTTTCATGGCATAGAACAGGTTGAATCATCCTCTAAAGCTTAAATTTATCGCTATTTCCCACTTAAAAATAAATGACAGTTGCAAGATTACATGAACACAACGTCGAGTATTTTAAAGCTTTGTATAATCCTTAATCAGAATTGCAATATGTCGTGTGGTTAGACTGAAACTTCGCAGGGTAAAACACAAAATTTCGCTTCAATTTTCATTTTGAAAATTAAAAAATTTCGGTAGAGACTTAAAAAATAAACAAAAAGTGTTGTTTTTTTTAACAAACAACCTATTTTTTAATCACTCACACCTAAAAAGTGGAAAACATTCCGAAAAGCGTTTGACAGGCTGTGCAGATTCTCTATAATGCACCCATCAAACGATGATAGACGTTTAGAAAGGGCGCTTAGCTCAGTTGGTAGAGCGTCTGCCTTACAAGCAGAATGTCGGCGGTTCGATCCCGTCAGCGCCCACCAAGCTCTTTCATGTTGAGACCTTATAGTTGCAGCGGTAGTTCAGTTGGTTAGAATACCGGCCTGTCACGCCGGGGGTCGCGGGTTCGAGCCCCGTCCGCTGCGCCACTTTAAGATCTTGATTTTCGTTTGCCACAATAGCGACATTGTGTAAATGCAGCGGTAGTTCAGTTGGTTAGAATATCGGCCTGTCACGCCGAGGGTCGCGGGTTCGAGCCCCGTCCGCTGCGCCATTTATACGATAGACCTTTGAGGGCGCTTAGCTCAGTTGGTAGAGCGTCTGCCTTACAAGCAGAATGTCGGCGGTTCGATCCCGTCAGCGCCCACCAGATTCTTTTGCGATGCAGCGGTAGTTCAGTTGGTTAGAATACCGGCCTGTCACGCCGGGGGTCGCGGGTTCGAGCCCCGTCCGCTGCGCCATTTCAAAAGAAATTAAATTGAGGTCCCTGAGCCTGAATTTAATAAACTAAAGATTGACACTCTTTATCAGGGCGCTTAGCTCAGTTGGTAGAGCGTCTGCCTTACAAGCAGAATGTCGGCGGTTCGATCCCGTCAGCGCCCACCAGATTCTTACGATGCAGCGGTAGTTCAGTTGGTTAGAATACCGGCCTGTCACGCCGGGGGTCGCGGGTTCGAGCCCCGTCCGCTGCGCCATCTTAAGATGAAAAGCTTGGATTCCTGAGATCTGAGTTTTCAAGATACCAAGACTACATTCCTTGTTGGTCTTGCGTCATTTAAAACAACGTTGTTGTTTTTCTCAGGGCGCTTAGCTCAGTTGGTAGAGCGTCTGCCTTACAAGCAGAATGTCGGCGGTTCGATCCCGTCAGCGCCCACCATATCTTCTTGCTTCAACTCGATTTATTCCTTAGAATCTGATTCTATTATAATAATATTAAGATTTCACGATTATGAGAAATCCCTATCAGCGCAAAGCCGCGACCAAATCCCAAAAAACTGCTTTCGATCCTCAACAGCTTTATAAGCAATATATTGAAGCCATTGTTGCCAATGCTGGCATTTTTGCACTCTACCAAGATGGCTGGGCCTTATGTGCCACGCCTACCGGACAACGCGCATTTGCCTGCTGGCAAAGTAAAGGTCTGGCTCGACTGCTGATTAAAGACAATTGGGCAAATTACGAGATTCAGGAAATTGGTCTTAAGGATTTTGTAGAGAAAGTCATTCCCTTTTTACGTCAGGAAAGTACCATTGTTTCGCTTGATCTGACCCCGGAAGGACAGAATATTCTGGTGGCACCGGAAAAATTATTACTCGATATTAAAAATTATCTGTATCAGATTTATGTGCAAAAACCTGAACTGTTTAAAAATCCGGATATGCCTTTGCCTAGGCAGATCCGTTTAAATTAAATTTATTGTTTTTAAAACAGCTTGTTTATTGGAACAATGAATATTCATTCAGTAGCCAGCCACTAATCAAAGCAAAATATTCGCGTAACCAGGAATTATAGCGAACATTCTGGGGTGTGCTGGCACTCAGGCTGATGACTTGTTGATAACCCTGATGTCTGGCAATGGCGCGAGCACGAGGGCTGTGAAAATCGCTGGTGACAATCGCAATTGGCTCATTTCGATCAATATGTTGCTGTTTTAATATTGCCTGAGAATATTGCAGGTTCTGTTGGGTACTCCTGCTTTGATCTTCTAGGCTAATGGGGTTGTTGAGCTGCGGATAGTTCGTATGGATATAACTTTGCATGACTTCAGCTTCGCTCTGTCTCTCCCAGAAATTTCGTCCACCGGTCATAATGATTAAAGTCTTCGGATATCGTTCTGCATATTTTGCTGCGGTATCCAGACGATTTTTTAAGATGGGTGAGGGCTGACCCTGATTAATACCACTACCTAATACTAAAATCGCTGCAGCAGGTCGTGCCGGAACAGTCGGGTTGATTGACATCTGGATATAAGCGAAGAAAGCAGCGACACTGATGATCCAGAATAGAAATCCGCCCCAGAGACTGTTCCAGAACAAGGTTCTGAATCGGGAATTCTGTTTCCAGCGCTGAATAGATGAAAAAAACAAGGCATACAGGATGAATGCCACCCCAATGAAGGTAGACAAGGCAATAGCAAAATGCCTCTGACCTTGGCTCAGTAACCAGACGCTATTGAGACATAGAATCAAGCCAAAGATCAGGCTAAGACTTCGTTTAAGTTGATTGAGCATCCAGAGTTCCTTTTTTCTTATTCATATTCTTATTATTGCTTTTGTATCTTCAATAAAAACCGGGCCATTGAGCCCGGTTTTTAGCATATCAGGTTATCTTAATATACATCACGGCGATAACGTCCATCCAGACGTAATTGATCTAGCATTGTTTCACCGAGAATCTCAATCAGGGCCTGATCCACATCGCTGGCCATGCCATTGATGCTACCACAGACATAAATCACTGCACCTTGAGCAATCCAAGCTTTTAGTTCTTCAGCCTGTTCACGCAGTTTATGGTGTACATAAACTTTTTCCTGCTGGTCGCGCGAGAATGCAAGATCGAGACGTTTCAGGGTTCCCATTTGCAGCCAGGCCTGAATGGTTTCTTCAAAGAAGAAGTCGTGTTCACGCTGACGTTCACCGAAGATCAGCCAGTTCTGGCTATAGTCCTGACGGTTACGCGCACTGAGCAGACTTAATAGTCCGGCAATGCCGGTACCATTACCAATACAGATAATCGGGCGGTTGTCATCAATCAGGTGGAAAGATTCATTGCTGCGAATACGCAGTGCAATGGGCGCATTGAGAGCCGCATGCTGGGTCAGCCAGCCTGAACCCAATCCCAGATTACCACTAGCATCGGTTTGCTGACGTACCACCAGACGTAAAACCTGCTGGCTTGGAATACTGGCAATGGAGTATTCACGTGTTGCCAAAACCGGTAATTGCGTGAGGAGCTGATCCAGAGAATCAAAAGGTTCAGCCTGAGTCAGATCACGATCCCAGAGTGCCTGTTCAATATTCTGTTGCATAGAAGGTACTTGTGTACCCGCTGCTATCTGGTGCTTTTGCATAAATGCATCGATACGTTCTTGGCTATTCCCTGGCTGAACCTCGGCAATATCACCTGCTTGCCAGACGGCTTCATGCTCAGGGGTCAGTTCGATATTGAAGGCAGGCGCACCCAGACTACCCGGATTGAGGACTTCACGTTTACTCAAACTCCAGTGATCAAAGGTCTTATCGATACTCATCGCTTGTAGCTCAAGTCGAGTGACTTGTTCCAGCGCACTATTCCATTGCTGGATATGCTCGTTATTGGCATTGTCGACTTCAATCGTATTGAATAGCTGCTGGGCACCATTCTGTTTTAACCACTGATCAATACGGTGACCAAAACTGCAATAGCTGTCTGGATATTCCTGAGAACCCAAGGCCAATACCGCATAACTTAAATAACTGAGATCAGCTTGAGCAGACAGGATTTTTTTCTCAAAAGAAGAGGCCAGATCCGGCGCTTCACCTGTGCCATAGGTGCTGGCAACAAATAATACCTGTTCGGTTTGTTGTAAATCGGCTAGCGTCAGTTGTTGTACTGGCTTGACTGTTACCGGTTGACGCGCTTCCTGCAGGGCAGTCGCTGTACGCCAAGCCAGTTGCTCAGAAACCCCTGTTTGTGAGGCATAAGCAATGAGCCACGGTTTGGCATTTTCATCCAGGTTTACTGCAGTCGCACCTTGACGTGCTGCCTGTGTTAAGCGCTTCTGTTTACGACGTTTCAGATAGAGCATCCAGCCGGTTACAAAGAACAACGGCATCAACAAGGCTGCGACCATGGCAAAGAACTGGTAAATTGGGCCGAAGAAGCTGCCACGATGCACCGGTAACATGCTGCTCATGATTTTTTCATTAAGCTTTTTATCTTCATACAGCTCAACTTTGGTAAATTCAGCTGTCCGGTAATTATAAGTGGCACTGTTTCGTGCACGTTCATGCTGAGCGACTGGATCGATAAAGCTCAGCTGCATTTCGCCATCCGATTTTTTCGGAAGGTTAAACGTTACGGTAGAATACTTATCTGAAAATTCAGTGTTAAAGCCAATCCAGCTCTGGTCTAGCGCACGGGCAGTAGCTTCAGGGCTAAGACCTTCACGGCCTTCACCACCAGCACCGCGTTCGCCACCTTGGCGGCCTTCGCCTCGTACTTCACCTTCGGCACGCGGACCACGTTCACCGCCTGGACGTCCTTCACCACGGTTATTACCGGCATTGGCCTGCATTTCCGGTTGCGGGCGTTCCACACCCAGCACTTTAAACATGCCATTGCGCCACCAGTCATAAGACCAGTACAGACCGGTACAGGCCAGAATCAGGTAGAAAATCACCACCCAGGTTCCCACAACAGCATGCAGATCCCAGATAAAATTACGGCCTTTCAACTGAGGTTTTACAAAGAACCATTGCTTGATCGAATGACGTTTCGGCCAGCGCAGGTACAGACCTGACAAGACAAAAAAGATCAGCATCAGGGTACAGGCACCGGTAATCTGCTTACCTACTGGACCAACCGTCAAATTACGATGCAGTTGCTGAACAAACTGGAAAAATTCCCGACCCTTAATCTCTGGCAAGACTTCAGCCGTATACGGGTTGATCATGATGTTCTGACCACGCCGTGCGCCTTCTTTAGCGACATTCACGGTACTCGAAGCACTTGGATCTTGTGCCACGGTAATACTGTTGATCTTCATGTCAGGCGCAGTACGGTTAAAGTGCTGATACAGCTCGGAAGGCGTGAGTTTGTCACGTTGCTGAACCTGAACCGTATAACTGTCGCTATTCATCCATTTTAATATTTGTTGTTCATAGGAATAGATTGCGCCAGTGACCCCCATTATCGAGAGGATTAAACCTGCTGTAATCCCCAGAAACCAGTGGATTTGGAAAAATGTCTTTTTAAACATGGTCGTCAGATTAAGGGTGAGATCTATAAAAGTGGCAAAATTATAACTGAAGTTTAAGCCCGAATTATAGGTGTTGAGGATAATATTTATTCTCATTATCATTTATTGTTTTGAAATTAAAAAAACCTCCATGCCGGGGCAGGAGGTTTTTCACTGAAGAAAGAACAGTTTAGATTTGTTTTGCTGCGCCGACTTCTGCTTCCAGATGCTTACGAATCGTGGCGAAAGAGAAATTTTTGCTGTCCAGACGTTTCGGCAGGATATACGCACCTTGCTGGCCTTTTACTTTGAAATTGACCAACATGAATTCTGGTGTGTTGTACCATTCATAGATGTCTTTCCAGCTAATCGCGCCAACACCTTCTTGCACGCCCATTTTCTGGCGCATCACGATGCCATGCGGTTGCACGCCCAGGCGAACACCTTTGATTTCCTGTACCGGAAATTCATTCATCTTGCGTTTAACATACCATTCCAGACCAAAGGTACGGATCAGGTAATACAACACCACACAGACAATGGCCACCCAGCAGAACACGGTAGAATAGTTCTTCAGGAGCAGAATGCCCAGAATAGAAAGTGCAACAACAGCACCCATGATCAGCCATGCTTTCATGCCAATTTTATTGGTACTACGCCAGATCACCAGCTGAGCATGACGCTGCTCGGCTTCTGAAATTTCATAGTTCACAGGCTGTAGGGTATAAGCGTATAAATTTTTCGCGGTCATAATGAAATTAGCAGATTTTAAACTGTAAAAAGTTTAGCACTAATTGTACCAATTCAGTGAGTATATTGTTCCAAAATCAGCCAAATTATAATGAACCTAATTCAGTTGCCTGTTCATCACGCTCATGACTCAAACTTTGTTTCAGTTGGCTCAACTGCTTTAAAATGCTGAACATTAAAGACAGTTGCTGCAAAATGATCAGGGATTTCTGATCTTGCTCCTGATCTTGAGCCAGGCGCTGGCGAATATGGGCAATCATATTTTGCGCACTTAAATCGGGCATTTCATCTCTTAGCAATGCACCACGAATGTTCTCAAGTGCTTTGTCCAGTAAATTCAGAATGTCCTGATCTTCAATTTTTTCCCGGTGTGCGCCCAGTGCGGCAATATAACTGATAAAAGTATGGTTCAGACAAAGAAACTCAAAGGCTAGTGATTTTTGTACCGGATCAATATCCGGTTCAGTGGCCAGTGTCGAAATCAGTGAAGCCACCTCGGCATCGGTATTGTGGGCAGCACGACGCACAATCCGATATTTCAGGCCATTATTACGTCCCGATTTATACTGCTCGATCACTTCACTCAAATAATCTGCTTCTGCCTGCAAGCTGCGTTTGATACTGCGCGGCAAACGCCGGAACTTCCAGTCCGGGAAAATAAAGCTCACGCCGAACCAGGCAATCGCACAGCCAATCAAGGTGTCGATCATACGCGGGATGGCCGCGGCATAGCCCATACCATCCAGATTGAAGTTGATCAGCGCTAAAATCGTAATAAAGGCTGTGGCCTGTGCATACTGCTTACTGCGCAATTCAAAGAACAGAATCCCACTCAGTACCAGAAGCAATAATTGTCCTTCGATGGAAGGCACAAAATATAAAATGGCATAACCGAGGATAATACCGACCAGCGTACCGATAATACGCAGACGTAAACGCCGTTTGGTGGCGTTAAAGTTCGGCTGGCTGACAAAGAGTGCAGTCAATAAAATCCAGTAACCATATTCAATATTACTGACCTGTACGAAGATATAGCTGATCAGCAGCACAATCGACAGGCGAATGGCATGCCGGAACAGCACCGACTCTGGTGTCAAATGTTGCTTAATTCGAATCTTGATGTCATCCCAGCCTTTCAGGTCATCATCTCTGAGCTGGTTTTCGATATGTTTGAAACGCTCGGACTTGATATTTTGCTCGGTTTCCAGGTTGCGTAACTGGGCATCAATCGATTTCAGGTTTTGAAACAACGCAAACAGGGCACTGATCCAGACCTGATCATACTGCTGCTCCTGACGTAGCTTATCCAGAGACTGTCTCAGGTTGTCAAAGGCATGCTTAAAGCGCTGGTTATGCACATAGGGTTTGCGCATTAGCAAACTTTCACTCAGGTCCTTACAGGCTTTGCCCTGAATTGACATGATGCGCTGGAAGCGGAAAAGGATATCACTATGCTGGAAAATCTTGGCCAGTTTCTGATAATCAATATGCGCTGAATCGGCACGTTCATGAATATCCTGGGCGACAAAATAATATTGCAGGCTGCGACGGGTGTCTTTTTGCCCACGGTCACCTTTCAGACGGGTCAGGAGAGCCGTTTTCATTTCGTTAAAAATCGCAATCAGTTTGCCGTTTTCAAGCGAGAGTTCAATCATGCTTTGTTGATAGCTTTTCGGCGTCATGTCCACATCAAACAGATTGGACTTGGCATATAAAAAGTCACCGAGCGCAGAATAGGAAATGGCAAGCTTGTCTTGCGCCAACCGGGCAGGGAAAGTCAGGAAACTGAGTGTCGACAGCAGACCGTACCACATCGCGCCGATGACCAATAAACCAGCCTGTTTATACCATTCATCAAACAGCTCCACCCCAAGCATGGAATAAACGGAAATCACCAGACAGCCGTAAGAAATCGTGGCATAGCGTCGCCCTAGTGAACCCAGCAAAATCAGGGCAATACAGGACACAATTAAGGCCAAGGCAAATAGCAGGGGATAAGGAAAGAGCAGATATACGCCCACTGCGGTAATAAAGAAGCCAATGTAGGTATACAGCAGATTTAAAATCCGCACCGAAAAGCGGTCATCAATATCACTTAAACCGGCTGCGACCACGCCTAAAGTCAGTGGAATCGTCATCAATTGTTGTCCCATAAAATAGGGAACAAAGGCGGTACCTGCAAATGCCGTCATCATGCGCAGGTTATACATCAAGGTCGTATTATAGGTGGTTTGCTTGAGACGAGTGAGCCAAGATTTCAAAGGTCGTCCTTTATACTGCAGTCTTAGAGCTGAATCTGAATAGGCTAATGAAAATAGTATATTTATAAATCTTCATTTCAGGCTAAATCATACTATGCACTGTGTTAATTTGTCTGCATATTAGCGCTTTAAATCTTCATGCTTATGACATCGAATAAAATAGTACAACAACCTTATGCCATGTCCTGGATTATTTTGCTGGCAACACTGAGTGCACTCGGGCCTTTATCCATTGATATGTATCTTTCGGCCTTGCCGGCCATGGCAGCAGATTTTGGTGTCAGCACCCAGATGGTTTCTAACAGCCTGCCGGCTTATTTCTGCGGTCTGGCGATCGGGCAACTGATTTATGGTCCGATCAGTGACCGGATTGGACGTAAACCGCCACTGTATTTTGGGCTGTGTTTATACATTGTGGCAAGTTTGCTGTGTGTCTTTGCGCAGGATGAATGGAGCCTGATCGCTGCACGAATTCTGCAAGCCTTAGGTGGCTGTGTCGGGGTGGTCATGGCACGTGCTGCAATTCGTGATCGCCTGGATATGCATTCAGCAGCTCAGGCCTTTGCCAGCATGATGATTGTGACTGCGATTGCACCAATCATCGCTCCGAGTCTGGGGGCCTGGGTATTGATGTTTTATGAATGGAATGTGATCTTCTTGGTGCTGATGGGCTGCGGTCTGTTGAGTCTGGCCTGTGTACATTTTCTATTTAAAGAAACCCTGGAGCCAGAACGTCGTCTCAAGCTGAACTTTCAACAGGTTATAAGTTTGTACCGGTGCATTTTTCAGGATCCAAGCTTTCGACGTCCGCTCTATGCCGGCTGTTTTTCCGGTGCGGTGATGTTCTGTTATATCAGCGCTTCTTCGGCCATTCTGATGGATCGTTATCAACTGACCGAGCAGCAGTTTGCTTATGCCTTTGGTGCCAATGCCTTCGGGATCATGCTGTTTTCGACCTTGAATAAACGTCTGGCTGGGCGTTTCTCGATATTGCAGCGTCTGAAAATTGGCACCTGTCTGCAGTTTGCCGGTGTATTAGGGTTAATCTTGCTCGGCTGTCTGGATGTCGATTCTGTGCTCTGGGTGTTGTTAGGCATGTTTATTGTGGTGGCAGCCCTTGGGTTTACTGGTCCGAATGCCATGGCTTTAGCAATGGCTAAACAGGGCGAGCGGGCAGGAACTGCAAGTGCCATTATGGGCAGTATGCAATTTGTCTGTGGTTTATTGGGCGGTGTATTACTGAATTTTCTGATCTGGCATGCTTTACTGAATATGGCATTGATCATGCTGGTTTTTGTCGGTATTTCTGCTTGGGCGATTTTTAAAATCAACATGCCCAGCCTAAAAAATGCATAGATGCTGGCTGCCTCTCAGATAATAAAAATACTGGTCTGGACAGAGGGCTAAGCAAGTTGGCTTAGCCCTGCTTGCATCACTCATCGATAAACACGGCAAATTCTTCTACGGGAACGCGCGGGGTAATAAAGCTGTTAATAATTTGCTCTGGGTCGGCATAACCCAGTGCCATACCGCAGACCAGCTCTTCATCATCGGGTGCGCCGGCCAGATCAAGCACGATCGGGTGAAAGTGATTCCAGGCTGCCTGCGGGCAAGTGTCCAGACCGCGGGCTTTTGCTGCCAGCATAACATTCTGGATCATCATGGAAACATCCATTTTGGACCCAATCGCCAAAGACCGATGTACAGTAAAAAATAAGCCGACAGGGGCATCAAATAATTCAAAATTACGCAGCTGCTGACGCGCCATTTTTTCCTTTTCGCCTTTTTGAATATTCAGCAAGCCATATAAACCCCAGCCATTTTCACGACGACGTTCAATAAATGGCGAGATCCATTGTTCAGGATAGTAGGCGAAAGTTTCCTGATACTGCTGTGACAATGCAGGATTTGCATAGATTTGCATTTGTGCCTGACAGACACGTTGCACAAGTTCATCGCGCTTTTTACCTGTTACCACATACACCTTCCAGGGTTGGGTATTGGTTCCTGAGGGTGCGCGGCTGGCAACCGTCAAAATCTCTTTTAAGGTGTCTGTACTAACGGGGGTATTTAAAAAAGCACGCACTGAATGGCGAGAGGTGATGGTGTGATCTATAGCATGAACAAGATTTTGATCCATTATGGGGTCCAGTCGAATATCCTTATTGAGTTTGCAATGACTATAAACTAAACAAACAGAAGGGGGGATAGGAAAATTTCATTCTTGGCCGTCTGAAAAAACAATTTGTCAGCGAAATGACTTGAGTAATGAAATTTCGCATGCTTTTAGTTGAGCTTAAATCGCCTCAGTGACAGCAATGAATTTAGTCATAATGCTGGTCTTCGATTTAAAAAATGGCTTAAAACCCAAGTGCTTGAACCATTCAACAATAACAATTTCACACACAGAACTGGTTTATTTTGACTGAAAATCAAGATAATTTAATTTCAAGATCCTTGTTTCATTCCGTGTCGAGTAAAAGATTAATATTTTTTTTGAATTAAAATATAGATTAATCTTCATATAAAAATGAGAATTTATAATTATTTTTTATAGATAAGTCAACTATTGCTAATAAAAAGAAATAAAACTTGATACAAAGAAACAGCATAATGTACGACTTTTCATCTTAATTCATGCATTTTGTGATTAAGATCTGTTTTAAATAACGCGATTCCAGATGGCTTGAATGAAGTCTTTAGGTTGAAAGCACTCATCAAGCACTGAATGTTTTTTTGAGCTTAAAACACAGTTTTTTTACCAGCATGCGCGTCTGTTAGAAAAATGTCTGCAATTTTCCAACAGACTGAGTGTAGAAATAGAAAAGGTGTTGCTTTTATAAATCTCTCATTTGTTGAATATGATCGTGATGATGATATTCATAAGTTTAAAAGAGATGATAAATCGGTTTGTTTTTCTAAAGGTAATAGATCAAATCAGGATATTTCCAGATGAAGATCTAATGAGCGAGCTAGAGATCTAGCGCACTCCATGACTTTTAGAAAAATAAAAAATACAAAATCATCTTGGGCAAAAAATTATGGATTTTACTTTTAACGCATTTTATACCTTGATTGCGGCAGTCATTGTTCTGTTACTCGGGCGATTCTTGGTTAATAAAATCGATTTTTTAAGACGTTACAATATTCCTGAGCCGGTTGCGGGCGGTTTGGTTGCGGCGATCATCTCGTTGCTGGTGCATTCATTGTGGGGATATAGCATCACCACCAGTGCAGAATTACAAACCAGTTTTATGCTGATTTTCTTTGCTTCGATTGGTCTGAGTGCCAACTTTTCCAAGTTGCGTGAAGGCGGGATCGGTCTGGTTATTTTCCTGTTTGCTGTTTCGGCTTTCATTATTTTGCAAAATGCGGTCGGCATGAGTCTGGCAACATTACTGGGTATTGACCCGTTGATTGGCCTGATTGCCGGTTCGATTACCTTAACCGGTGGTCATGGTACTGCAGGCGCATGGGGTGAAATTCTAGAAGTCGAACATGGTATTCAAGGGGCGCTGGCACTGGGTATGGCAAGTGCGACCTTTGGTTTGATTATCGGCGGTATTATTGGCGGACCATTGGCCAAATTACTGATCAATCGTCATAACCTGGCTACTGCACGTACCGATCAGCAAATTGAAAAGCGTGACAATACGCCAATGGACAGCACCACCAGCGAATATGTACCGTTTGAATATCCGCATCAGGTGCGTTTAATTACCGCTGATAATGCAATCACGACCTTGGGCCTGTTCGCAGGCTGTTTGGCTTTTGCAGAGTTTATGACGGGTTTCAGTAAAGGTACTGCATTTGAACTGCCAACATTTGTCTGGGCATTGGCGGGTGGTGTCATCCTGCGTAATGTACTGGAAGGTGTTTTCAAGGTTCAGATTTTCGATCGTGCGATTGATGTGTTCGGTAATGCTTCATTGTCGCTGTACTTGGCAATGGCATTGTTATCATTGAAATTATGGCAATTGGCTGACCTTGCAGGACCACTCATGGTGATTCTGGGTGCGCAAACCATCACCATGGCTTTGTATGCAGCTTTCGTCACTTTCCGCCTGATGGGCAAAAACTATGATGCTGCGGTACTTGCAGCAGGTCATTGTGGTTTCGGTATGGGTGCAACGCCAACAGCGGTTGCCAATATGCAGGCGATTACCAATATGTATGGTGCGTCACATAAGGCCTTCCTGATCGTTCCATTATGTGGTGCGTTCTTCGTTGACTTAATCAATGCTACTGTTATTCAGATGATTTTGAAGTTTTTTGCATAATTTTTATGCCTGATACGATGAGTCATAGGCTCATAAGGATGTGACATGAATGATCAGTTAAATGAAACCTTACTCGGCTGGATTAATGCCCTGAATGGCCCTTTATGGGATTTTCTGGTGGTGTTTCTGGTCGCAGTTGGTATTTTCTACACGATCATGACCGGTGCAGTACAAATTCGTTTGTTCTGGCACAGCATGAAAGTCATGAAAAATAGCCGTGGCAAGGTTCAGGATACGCACGGCATTACCCCGTTTCAGGCCTTTGTCACTGGACTGGCAAGCCGGGTCGGTGTGGGCAATGTCGCGGGTGTCGCCATTGCGATTGCAATTGGTGGCCCCGGTGCCGTGTTCTGGATGTGGTTTACTGCCTTTTTGGGCATGAGTTCTGCTTTTGTTGAATCTTCTTTGGCACAGTTGTTCAAGGTGCGAGATAACAAAAACCAGCAATTCCGTGGTGGACCAGCTTATTACATTACACAAGGCCTGAAACAGAAATGGCTCGGGATTGTCTTTGCGATTGCATTAATCACGACTTATGGTTTTGTCTTTAATGCAGTTCAGGCCAATGCCATTACCGGAGCGACTTCTCATGCCTGGGGCTGGGATCAGGCGAATCTGATCTTGCCATTAGGCGGCCTGAATCTGGAAATTTCCTGGGTCGGATTGTTTCTGGTCTTGATGACTGCGGTGATCATTTTTGGCGGAATTAAACGGATTGCAAAAGTTGCTGAAAGCTTTGTACCGTTTATGGCTGTGCTTTATCTGGCGGTAGCTTTGTATATTGCAGTCATCAATTACGATCTGCTCCCATCCATCTTCCAGCTCATTTTCAGTAAAGCCTTTGAATTTGAAGCTGCTGCTGGTGGTTTCTTTGGTGCCATGGTATCTATGGCCATGATGATGGGCATCAAGCGTGGTCTGTTCTCTAACGAGGCAGGGATGGGTTCGGCACCGAATGCTGCTGCAGCTTCCGATGTCAAACATCCGGTCAACCAGGGTCTGGTACAGATGCTCGGAGTATTTGTAGATACCTTTGTGGTGTGTTCATGTACCGCGATTATTATTCTGGTTTCGGGTCTGTATGAAAATGCAGGCTTTGAAGGCGTGACCTTGACCCAGATGGCGCTTGAAAGCCAGATTGGTGCTTGGGGTGATGACTTCTTGGCTTTGATTCTGTTCCTGTTTGCCTATTCTTCGATTATTGGTAACTATGCCTATGCCGAAGGAAACGTCCAGTTCATCAATAACAATAGCCGGGTGATGTTGATTTTCCGCTTATTTGTATTGGTCATGGTGTATTTCGGTTCTATCGCCAGTGTGCCATTGATCTGGAATATGGCAGATCTGTTCATGGGCGTGATGGCAAGTATCAACTTGATTGCGATCCTGTTGCTGATGCCATTCCTGCTGATGCTACTCAAAGACTATACCGGTCAGTTGAAGCGTGGTGTGAAAGAGCCTGAATTTAAACTGGATAACCATCCTAAATTTAAAGACAAGGTCAAATCAGATATCTGGTAAGACTTGAAGTAAAAAGCCCCGATCATTCGGGGCTTTTTTGTGCCAAAGTTTTCTTTAGAAGAAATTTAAATAACTTTGATAAAGCACAAAGCCCAAAATCAGGCTGAACCAGACCGGTAGTTTTGAGCGTAGCAGGGCAATCATCACCGCGACAAAAACCAGGTCGGAGCCATAACTAAAATAACGTTGTGAAAGATCCAGCAATAAATACAGCAATAGCCCCACCACCGCAGCATTGATGCCCATCACCGCCTGATGAATATGGCGCTGCTGCATCAACCACGACCAGTAAGGCAAAGTAGCAAAGATTAGGAAAAATGAAGGTAAAAAGATTGCACAAGTCGCTAGCACGGCATTCAGCCAGACATAAGGCGTCCAAGGCAGCAAGGCACCGATATAACTGGCAAAACTGAATAAAGGCCCTGGCATCAGCTGGGCAAATGCATAGCCAAGATCAAAAGACTCTGCACTGACTAAACCGGTGATGACAAAGTCCTGATGCAGCAAAGGCAGAATCACATGACCGCCACCAAACACCAGCGAGCCAGTCTGATAAAAATTGGAAAAAAATTGCAGCTCTGATTCACCCCATAACTTGCCTGCTAAGGGCAGCAGCACAAATGGGAGGATAAATGCCAGCAGCCAATAGGGCGCAGCGGCAGATCGAATATAAGGCGAGCTGATTGCCGTTTTGTTAATTTCTTTGGGTTTCGAATCTGATTGGGAAAAATGTCCAGCCATGAGTCCACAGATTGCGCCCAGCATAATCACCAGAATCTGATTAAAACTCACTGAAACCACCATCAACAATATGACAGAGAGGATTAAGACAGCGTATTGCCAAGCCGATTTACAGAAGCTTCTCAGCATTTGCCAGAATGCCCAGGCGATTACAGAAAATACAATTAACTGGATGGTATGAAAGCTGTTTGAGTTTAAAATATGAAAATAGCTTTGACCCAATAACGCCACCAAGGTCATCAGAATCATTGAGGGCAGGGTAAAACCCAGCCATGCGATCATGGCACCAGTATAGCCCCGTTGCAGATAACCGATCGACAGCCCCACCTGACTGCTGCTCGGCCCGGGTAAAAGTTGCGCCAAAGCGACCAGTTGACTGTACTGGGTGTCATTCAACCATTGCAGTTGGGTTACAAATTTTCGGTGAAAAAATACCAGATGTGCTGCCGGACCGCCAAATGAAATGCAGCCCAGTTGCAGGAAAATCAGGAAAATCCGATACAGTGAGATTGAAGGCATACAGTTATGGGAAAAATGAAGATAAAGTAGCTGAACTGTATGACAGTTTTACGAAATTCTACAGACTATTTATGCATGTGTTTATACACTATGCTGCTTTAGATTAATGAGGACATTCTCTGCATGCAGAAATATGTGTTGAGTATGGTGATACTGGGTACATTTGGCCTGAGTGCTTGCCAAACGACCCCCATGACAGCCCAAGCGGCGACCAGTCATCTGCAACCTGCTGCACAACGCGGAGAAGCTCAGGCGCGTCCAAATCAAATTGATTTTCAAAAGATCAAGCAAACCCAACAGCGTCCGGTAGTTGCTTTAGTCCTAGGCAGTGGCGGTGCGCGTGGTTATGCGCATATTGGTGCGCTGGAAGTACTGGAGCAGGCGGGTATTCAACCAGATTTTATTGTCGGAACCAGTGCGGGCAGTATTGTGGGCTCCATTTATGCGAGTGGCAAACCGGCGATTGAACTGCGCAATATTGCTCTCAGTATGCGACCGAATGATGTCCGTGATATTAAACTGGCCAGAAAAGGCTTCTTTGATGGCAAGAAAGTTGAAGATTATGTCAACTTGCAAGTCGATCAAACCCCACTTGAAGCCATGAAAATTCCGATGTTTGTGGTGGCCACAGCGCTGAAAGAAGGCAAGAAAGTCGTCTTTAACTATGGCAATACCGGACAGGCAGTACGTGCTTCAGTCTCGATTCCGAGTATGTTCATTCCGACCATCATTCAAGGTAAAGAATATGTAGATGGTGGTCTGGTCAGTCCGGTGCCGGTCGATGTGGCACGTGAGCTGGGAGCCGACATTGTGATTGCGGTGGATATTCTGGCACAACCCATTCATACGGAAACCAGCAATGTCTGGGGACTGTTTAATCAGAACATTAATATTATGCAACAACATCTGGCGCATGAAGAGTTAAAGCATGCAGATGTGGTGATTCAGCCGGACTTACGCGAAAAAGGTCATATCTTTGATGTCCGTGGCAGGGAACTCACCATGCAGGCTGGTGCCGAGGCGACCCAGTTAAAGTTGATGGAAATTTCACAAGCCTACCAAAAACATGATTATGCTCAAGGACATCGGATTCCACAGTTTGTGGTACATGAACATCAAGCTCAATAAATCTTTTTTTTGAATTTTCTGTTTATTCCTATATCGTAGGACTGCGGTATAAGGATATCCAATCAAGAGTATGAAAGATCATCGGCTACAACACTTAACTGATTGTTATAAAAGATAAGATAATTGCCTATGTATATCAGTCAATCAGAATTATCGCAAAAGATAAAATTAATTTTAAACATAACAAATTGAATTATAAATATATTATTTTAAATAATAAGCCTTATTCGTCCTAAATTAAAATTTTAATATTATTATTCGTATACTTAAGTTGATCAAATATTCAAAAGCATCTGTGTTCATGCCAGAATGCAGTTTGAAAAGATCACTACACAGATGTAGACATCATGATGCATATTAAAATTGGACAGCAGGTCAAACTGGCACAATTCGAACACTATATTTTTACAGTGACCGCGACCCATCAGGATGGTTCTTTTACCGTTGAAACGACCTTGGATGGTCAACAAATTTTAAGTTATCAGAACGTGGCGCAGGAAATGCTCAGGCCAGTGATGCTTTAAATCACGCAGAGCCTTTTTATTTTCCTGAATTATTTTTGTTCAGAGCTTAAAACAGTGAAAAATTCTCAGTTGCTGTGTGATCAACCCCAGATAAATAAGTGTTGATTTATTGGCACTTAACTTTCTAACTGAGATTTTAAGCAATTAAATATATTTTTTTCTGTATGAATACATTTTCTATATCAATAATTGTGATGCTTCATTTGCCGAATTGAACATTTTATTCATGTTAAAAACGCTATAATAATAAACGATAACCTTGTCATTCAAAGAGTTCAAAGAAAACGATGGCCCCTTTAGATCAAATTGCAGCAGTGTCGGATGACCAGTCAGAGTTAACGATGTCAGTTCTCATGACGCCAGATATGGCAAATTTTTCAGGAAATGTTCATGGTGGAACCATTCTGAAATTATTGGATCAGGTGGCGTATGCGTGTGCAAGTCGCTATTCGGGTAGTTATGTCGTGACCTTATCTGTAGACAAGGTGAATTTTAAAGAGCCGATTCACGTTGGTGAGCTGGTTACCTTTCTGGCCAGTGTGAATCATGTTGGCCGTACTTCAATGGAAATCGGGATTCGTGTAGAAGCCCAGAATATTCAAAAGAGAACGGTACGTCATACCAATAGCTGTTATTTCACCATGGTTGCGGTGGATGAAAATGGTAAACCAAAACAGATTCCAGCTTTGAACCTGGACAATGACTGGAAACGTTGCCGTTTTGAAGCAGCAGAACAGCGTAAAGTCGCGCGTTTGCAAGAAAATCATCATCCTTCATGCAGCATTTATAAAAAGACTGCACAGAGTTAAGTTAAATCGTGATTGAGAAAAGACCTTCATATGAAGGTCTTTTTTTTGCATCAATTTCAGTTTTTCACTGGAGCTTTGTTATTTTTTACCCTAATATAAAACGATACGTATCGTTTCGATTTTTAGATCTTAAAAGTTAAGTAGAAAAATATGAGCAGTGATGAAAAAAGTTCCCGACGACAGCAGTGCATTTTACAGGCGGTCGCAGATGCGCTGGCAGAATGTGAATATCATCAGCTGACGATTGAAGATGTAGCGGCACGTGCCGGTGTTGGCAAGTCCACGATTTATCGATGGTGGAAACATAAATCGGAACTGGTGCTGGACACTTTCAAACAGCATACAGCTTCGGTATTTGAGCTGGATACCTCTAAAAGCCTGAAAAGCAATCTCATTCAACAACTCGGTTCTTTATCTCAAGCGCTGAATCATCCGGTCGGTCGGGCTTTGCTGGTAGTGATTGCCAATCACCGCGAACTGGCAGGTGAGTTCTTTCAGCAATATCTCTTGCCACGTCGGCAACAGACCCATCAACTGATTCAGCAAGCGATTGAACGGGGAGAAATCCGCGCTGATTATCCTTTTGATTTGATGCTGGATACCTTATACGGCCCGATTCATTACCAGATCATTTTTTTCAACCGGATTCCAGATGAACACTATATCCAGAATCTGGTCGAGTTGGCCTTGCATCCGGTCACTGTTCAAGCCTGAGTTTGTGCTATTTCCCTACAAATTTTAAGAGTTGGTGATTATGTCAGTTAGCGCTGAGCGGTTATGGAATCGCTCATTTATCTTGTGCTTATTCAATAATTTTTTCCTGTTTGTTTATTATTTTGCCTTACTGACCATCTTGCCGATTTACATCATGAAAGATCTGGGCGGTTCGGTAAAAGAAGCAGGTCTGGCGCTGACGCTATTTTTGGCCTCTTCGATTACGGTTCGGCCATTTTCCGGCATGATCATCGAAAAGCTCGGCAAGAAAATCTCGATGCGTGGTGCAGGCGTGATTTTTGCCTTATTTGCCTTTAGTTATTTGCTGGTGGATAGCATGTGGTCGCTGTTGCTGGTGCGTTTTTTACATGGCATCTGGTTCAGTATTTTGACCACGGTGGCAGTACCCGTCGCCAATGAATTTATTCCTGAACAGCGCAAAGGTGAGGGCATGGGTTATTTTGTCATGTCGACCAATCTGGGTGTGGTGTTTGGCCCCTTGCTGGCGTTGACCGTAATTCAGTTCACCAGCTTCAAAGTCTTATTTGGCATTCTTGCCATTATCATTTCTTTGGGACTCATTTTCTGCTGGATGCTCAAAATCACAGAGTTACCAAAACCTGAAGCCATAAGTACAGGGAAAGCCAGTTTGAGCTTGCAGGATATCCTGGAAGTCAAAGTTCTGGCGGTAAGTTTTGTGGCTTTATTAACCGCTTTTGCCTACTCGGGCATCATGAGCTTTATTACTGCATTTAGTGAAACCAAGCAGCTTTTGGGCTATACCAGCGTATTCTTTATTGTCTTCGCTGCATCTATGTTGCTGGTCAGACCTTGGGTCGGGAAAATTTATGACCGTAAGGGACCAAGTGCGGTTATTTATCCTTCATTTATTTTCTTTGCCATTGGTCTGGTGATTGTCAGCCTGATTTCCAATCAATGGATATTATGGTTGTCGGCGGTGTTTATTGGGATCGGTTATGGTTCACTATTCCCATGTTTGCAGACCTTGGCCATTCAGTCGGTCGACAAACAGCGTATGGGACATGCGATTTCAACCTTCTTTACCCTGTTTGATCTGGGTTTAGCGATCGGTTCCGTAGCCATGGGAGTATTGATTGCCTATTGGGGCTTTGAAACTACTTATGTTTTGAGTGCCGCACTCGTCATTGTGACGATATTGGTTTATCGTCAGTATGTTGCCAAAAAGCAAAATAAGCGCCCGGCAAGTTTGGAGTTATAAAATGGAATTAAGGCATTTACGTTATTTCGTTACGGTGGCGCAGGAACTGAACTTTACCCGTGCCGCGGAAAAATTAAATACGGTACAGCCTTCATTGAGCCAGCAAATCAAGGATCTGGAACGTGAGGTTGGCGTACAGTTGCTAGAGCGGAATAACCGTAAGGTCGGGCTAACTGAAGCTGGACAGGCGTTTTTAAAAGAAGCTTTACTGAGTCTTGAGCATGCAGAGCGCGCCATTCAGACTGCCAGACAGATCGCCAATGCGCAGCAGGACCAGCTGAATATCGGTTTTGTCCCGGTCGCGGAAATGAAAGTCTTTCCTTATATCATGCCGAATATCCGCGCGCATTTTCCTGAACTGAAAGCACAGTTTCACAGTCTGACCGATGCAGAACAGTTTAGTGCTTTAAGAAATGGACAGATTGACATTGCCTTTACCCGATATCCAGGGCAGTTGAGTGAGTTTGATTCGATCCGCATTTTTGATGAGCCTCTAACCCTGATCGTGCCGAAAGATTCCCCGGCTGCGGCCTTGTCCTATGTCAGTATCAAGAGTTTTGAAAATCAGGACTTTGTGATTAGTGGTGAGCAGTCCTCACCGCAACTGCATAAGCTGATTCAGGATTTTTTTAAACAGTCCAAATTAAAAGTGAATGTGGTGCAGTATTCCACCAATATTCTGCTCAATGTCAATCTGGTGGGAATGGGCGTGGGCTGGAGTCTGGTGCCAGCCTATGTGATTCCATTGCTCGGCGATAATATTGTGGTGAAAAAGACCCTAGAACCGTTACCGATGATTGGACTGTATGCCAATTATCGCAAGGATCAAAAACATGTGGTGATTGATCTGATTTTGAAAGTATTAAAAGAAAAGTTTTGTGTGGATCTTTTTTAATATTTAAACCTTCAATCTGCCCATCTAAAAAGCCGTGCGACAGAAATGATCTGTAGCACATCCTTTTAAATCGGGACTGCAAATCACTTTATACTGAACCTCTAACAATAAAAACCGGTTGAAGCAGGATGATGAAGCTCTATAACAACCCACAATCACGTGGCTTGACCTTGTTGCCTTTGCTGAAAGAATTGCAGATTGAAGATCAGATTGAGCAGGTGGAAGTTGCCTATGAGCATATGCATCAGCAGGCGTATACACGGATCAATCCGATGGGAAAAGTTCCCTGTCTGGTGGATCAAGGCGTCATTATTTCAGAAATGGCCGCCATTTTTATCTATCTGGCAGATAAATATCGTGACAAAGGATTGGCACCTGCTTTGGATGATCCGAAGCGTGGGGCGTATTTAAAATGGATGTTTTTCTGTCATGGACCCTTCACCGAATATATCGATATAAAAAATTTGCAGGTGTCGCCAGAAAATATTGAAAAGAACCGGAGAAGTTTAAGTTTTGGGAATGAAGCAGCCGTATTTGATTTCCTGCAACAGGGCATCGGGCAGGCCAGTCCCTATCTGCTGGGCGAAAAAGTCTCCGCGGCGGATCTCTATGTGGCTTACTGTTTGATCTTCGCGATCTCTGCGAAAATTTTACCGGCATTTGATGAGTTCAGACCTTTTTTGCAGCAGATGGCTCGTCGTGATTCCCTGAAAGATATCCCGTGGTTTCAGGAATACCGAGTCTAATTCCTCGGTCTATATATTGTCCGGAATATATAAAAATAATAAAAAAAACCACGCCGAAGCGTGGTGAAAGGTGACTCTAATATTATTTCAGGTAAAGCTTTTTAAACAGTTGCTGGCTGGTGCTTTCCATCGATTGAGGAATGGCCAGCGCAGCCACGAAACGGTCAGGACGCAAGATCACAACTGAATCAGACGTGTTGCCAAACCACGAGCGGATATCTGTGCCGATATCACCAATGGTGATGACATCTTCATACTGTTTACGCTGGCTATTTTGCAATTGCACCGCAGGAATTACCTGAATGAATTTCACGCCCAGCGACTTCCACTGTTGCAACGTATCTGGGCTCAGACCCCATTTCGGATCGACACCCCAGGCAATAATCGCAAAATCATTGCCGATCACTTCATCCAGTAATACGGTTTCACCCGAAGCCAGCTGAACCTGAGGCTGGATAAACATTTTGCCGACTGGAGAGTTCTTGGCTCCCTTGCTCAAAAGTGCGCCGTCATGATATTTCGGCATTGGTTTGAAGCGCATTTCCAGCAGATACTGCTTGATCGGTTTGATATAGTTCAGGGCATAGGCAATGCCGTCACGAACAAAACCTTGCCATTTTTTCGGTGGTGCCAATACGTGACCTGCCATCACCGACAGGTCAATCATCGCCTTGGCATGGTCTTTACGTTCGATCTGATAAGAATCTAAAAGTGCTGGGCCAGCTTTGCCTTGAACAACCAGCGCCATTTTCCAAGCCAGATTAAAGGCATCACGCATACCGCTGTTATAACCCTGACCTTGCCATACCGGCATAATGTGCGCTGCATCACCGGCAAGTAAAATACGGTCGACACGGAACTTGTCGGCAATACGAGCATTATGGGTATAGACACGCTGACGGATCACTTCGATACCATCTGTGCTTGGTAAAACCTTAGAAAGAAGTTTGGCAATATTTTCCGGTTTGCTCAGTTCTTCCTGCGTTTCACCCGGCATAACCATAAATTCAAACCGGCGAATACCATGTGGCAATGCGGCTGATACATAAGGACGAACAGGATCACAACATAAGTAAATATGTGGTGTAGCAAGCGGATCATTCTCAAGGTCAATCACGATCCATTGATTCGGTGCGGTTTCACCTTCAAAGGCAATGCCCAGGTTGCGGCGCACATAAGAATTACCGCCATCACAGGCAATCAGATATTGAGCGCGGATGGTTTCTGCATCGCCCTCTTTATTTTGCAGATTGAGTGTTACGCCGTCAGCATCTTGACTAAACTGGGTCAATTGACGAGAAAATAGCACTTGGGTGTTTTTATATTGCTTTAAGCCTTGCAGTAGGACGTTATCGACTTGTGGCTGAATAAAGGCATTACGGCGCGAGAAACCAAACTCACGTGTTAAAGGCTGAATATCTGCAAAACAGCGACCTTTAGGCGTCAAGAAGCGCATCGCATGATTCGGAGTGGTATGCGGTAAGACTTGATCGACTAAATCCAAAGATTGAATGGTACGTAAGGATTCATCATCGATTCCAATCGCACGTGGATAATCAATCAAACTATCCAGTTGCTCGACAATCGTGACAGCTACGCCTTGCTTGCTCAGATAGTTGGCAATGGTTAAGCCTACAGGGCCAGCGCCAAGGATTGCCACTTCAGTAGTGTAATTAGTATTGCTCATAGCGAATGTCCACTCAATCGACTTGCATTTGATGCTATTAAGGGACAGTTAGAAGCCAGAAACAAGTTAGGCGATAGTAGCTTAAGTATATGGATAATATTGGATTGAAATAGGTGGTTTCTAAATAAATAATTGATTTTAATTATAAAAATAATAAAAATTTGATAGCCTGTATTAATTCTATGATCAGTTTTGACTATGGTGATAAATAGATTTTATGCAATAAAAATGCTGAACCAGCATCAAGCATGATTCAGCATAGAATAATATCGGGGGCAGTATAGGACAAAGCCTACTGGAGAATTACTGTCCCTGATATCTTCATTGAAGGATTAAACGAGTTGTTCAATCACTTAACGTGCAGCAGGTTTTGCAGGTGTCGTAGTTTCCGCAGCAGCTTCAGAGGCAGCAGGCTGCTCTGCAGATGCGCCTGCAACAGGAGCATTCGATTCAGGTAATTCCTGGGTAGTCACAATCACTTTTTCTTCTGCAGTGGTGGTTTTCGCATCTGTAGTTTTACTATCAGCAAAACTGGTGGCTGCAGCAGCAGTAAGCGTAGTGGCAAGTAAGATTTGTGCATATTTCATTTTTGGCATCCTTTTATTCATGTCATGTAATCTGCCGAGCTGACCATCACATCAATTCGACAGATGCCCATCCTAAGCACTGAAATTTTACTGAGCAAATCAATTAACAAAAGCGACACGCAGGGAATAACCCAGCAGATACAAAACTGAGAAAGTTGTTTTATTTCTGTTAATTATGCGGAGTTTTATTTAATGAAAGTGTGTGTGAATATTTCAAGAATCCAATTTGAAATAAAAGTTAACATAGAAAATTGGTAATTTGGGATCATTCCATTAATTTTTATCTCTGTGATTTTCACGCCGTGTTTGCGAAGAACACGCATTTTAAAGTCACACTGTGCTTTATAATGCAGAGTATTGCTATTTCTATTCAATCTCTTGAGAGTCGATTTTGAAAATTCTGTCAGCGTCGCAGGCTATTCCTGTCCATATCATTTCCGGATTTTTGGGTGCAGGTAAAACCACACTACTCAAACATTTATTACAGCAAAAACCGGAACAGGAAATCTGGGCTGTGCTAATGAATGAATTCGGCCAGATTGGGGTAGACCAGCAGTTATTGCCGCAAGATCAGGGTTATGCGGTCAAAGAGCTGTTGGGTGGTTGTCTATGTTGCAGTAGCCAATTGCCGATGCAGATTGCCTTGTCACGCCTGCTGTCAGAAGTGAAACCGGATCGTCTGTTTATCGAACCTACCGGACTGGGGCATCCTGGCCAATTACTGGAACAGCTGACCGAACCGCACTGGCAGAGTCATTTAAACATGCAGGCATTGGTCACAGTGGTAGATGGTTCACGTTTGCATGATCGAGACTGGACTCAGCAAAACCTGTACGCAGACCAACTCAAGGCAGCGCATATTGTGGTGATTTCACATACTGACTTGATGACAACCGCAGACCACGCAGCACTCACGCAACTTCAGACAGAATATCAACCTTATGCCCAACAGTGGTTGTTCACCGAGCATGGACAACTCGATATCGAACTGATCAAGCAGGACTATCGGGGTTCCGCCCGTCAGATTCAGCCTTTGTTAAAACAGCAACAGATCACCCGTTCAGCAGATACGCCCTTAGTGATTCAGCAAATGCCTTATCATTATGTAGAAAGCGCGCCGGGTTATCAGGTTGCGGGCTGGAAATTGCCAAAACGCTGGCAATTCAATTTTTATGATCTGCTGGATCTGCTCTGTGAACAAAAAGACTGGCTCAGAATCAAGGGAATTTTTAATACGGATCAAGGCTGGAAAAGCTTTAATTTTAATCCTGAGCAGTTTAATTATCAGTCGGCAGATGAAGGCATTGATAACCGGGTAGAAGTGATTTATCAACAGTCACGGGATTGGCTGGCCTTTGAAACTGCCCTGATGCAATGTCGTATGGATCCAGAGAAATAATGGTACTGTTTCTAGTGCGCTGAATGAATTATTGGCCTAAATCTGTTCAGCAAAATAGCGCTAAATCTTATATGCTAGGCGCCAAATTTGAGGATTATGTGATGGCGTTAAAAGCGACGATTTATAAGGTTGATTTGAATATTGCGGATATGGATACGCATCGTTATGAGGATTATCAGTTGACGATGGCGCTGCATCCATCAGAAACCATTGAACGCTTGATGGTGCGTATTCTGGCCTATGCACGCTATGCCGATGAAGCGCTGGAATTTACCAAGGATCTGTTTGAAACCGATGAACCGGCACTCTGGGAAAAGGATCTGACCGGGCAACTGGTCAAATGGATTGAAGTCGGTAGCCCGGACGAAGATAAAGTCAAAAAGGCCAGTGCGCGTTGCAAGCAGGTCGCAGTCGTCACCTATGGTTCTGCGGTGGATGAATGGTATAAGCGCAGCAGCAAATTAAAAATCTTAAAAAATGTGGAAGTGTGGAAGTTATCTACCGCAACCACCGACGCATTGCCACAGTTATGCGAACGCACCATGCAGTTACAGCTCAATGTGATGGATGGTGAATGGACCTTGATTGGCGATCAGGGCCAGGTGCTGGTGGAGTGGGAACAGTTACAATAAGGCCAAATAAGGATGCAAGTCTGGACTTGTATCCTGTAGCTCAAATTGCGTATATCTGAGGAATAAGAATACGCAGGGTTGCACCATGTACCATGAACTTTATGATTTACTGCTAGCTGTCGCGATTGGCGCAATTATTGGTGCAGAGCGTGAGTATCACAGTAAATCTGCTGGATTGCGTACCATGATTATGGTCAGTCTGAGTTCCTGTTTATTTACCATTATCTCCCTGAAAATAGGCGTGGCCAATCCTGACCGGCTGGCCGCCAATGTCTTGACTGGGCTGGGTTTTCTGGGCGCTGGTGTTATTCTGAAAGATGATAACCGTATTTCTGGAATTACCACCGCAACCACCATCTGGATGACAGCTGCACTTGGCATGGCGGTCGGTGCAGGCTATGAACTCTTAAGTATTTGGGCCACTTTTATTGTCATGGCGGTGCTGGTTTTATTGATGTATGTCCAGCGCGGTATCGAATCTCTGAATCAGGAACGCAGCTATGAAATCGTCTGCCCATTTGATCAAAATGATTCCAATCACTACGAAATGCTATTTAAACGTTATCAGTTAAAAGTAGTGCATTCCTCACAAAAAAAAATTGAGCAACAGATTGTCGGACGCTGGATTCTGATGGGTTCAGCCAAGAATCATCAAGAATTAACCCAGTATTTACTCAATGACAAGAATATTCAGGAACTCAGCTTTTAACCCATCAATAGCCCAGACTTAAAAATATAGAGCATTCCGGTTTATACTGAGCTTTGAATTTTATGCCCCTCTCAGGTAAATAACCATGATCAACGAACTTGAAATTATTGATTTAAAAGTAGGCGAAGGTAAAGAAGCGGTGAAAGGTGCCCTAATTACCACGCACTATACCGGCTGGCTGGAAGATGGAACCAAGTTTGATTCTTCTCTTGACCGTGGTAATTATTTTGAAACTGTCATTGGCACAGGTCGTGTGATCAAAGGCTGGGATCAGGGGATTCTGGGAATGAAAGTTGGCGGTAAGCGTAAACTGATGGTGCCTGCACATTTGGCCTATGGCGAACGTAAAATGGGTAAAGTCATTCCAGCCAATTCCAACCTGATTTTTGAAATTGAACTGTTTGACGTAAAAACACGTGATTAAAATGATTTAACTTGCTGAATATAAGTGATATTTTTTATTTAAAGATATACGCTGGTTCCGGTGCAGCCGCTTCAAAATAAGCTGTGCCGGAGAAGCTACAAAAAACATCTAAAAAGATTTGAAATCAAAAATATTCCTTGTAAATTATAAGAATAATAAAGAATTATCTTGAGATAGAACGTATTTGCATAACTTGATAAGGAATGTCTGTTTTTTTGTATTTGTCTGGGCCTTTAGCTGCATGACTTGGATCACAAGTTCAGCAATCGCCCATGATGAACTCCCGTCGCCGTCATTTCAGCAGCAATCTCACGACCATATTACTGAAGTCCATTTTACCGAACATAGCTCTAGTTCTTTGCAGGGAAAATGGCTGTTTTATCCGAGCCAGTTTATTATTCAGCCCAGTCCTGTACTGCAGTCAAAAACAGTTGAATTACCAGCCTCTTTTAAAACTCTGGCGGGTTCAAATTCTGGCTATGGTACCTTTATTGGCTATTTTAAAATTCCGAAAGAATTTCTCGGGCGACGCATCGCGATTCGGATTCCGACCCAATACGGTGCCTATCGGGTATATGTCAATGGACAGTTTATTGTCCGGCTCGGAGAAATCAGTACCACACCTGAAAAACAAGTGACTGAAAAAGCACCGCGTATTGGCTATTTTGTTCCAGACACTGAATATATTACTTTAAGCATTCAGGCCTCAAATTATACCCACTTGCATGGCGGTCTCGAGCGACCGATGCAGATCGGCGTTGCAGGTACCATCAATCGCCAATTCCAGCAGCTCATGATGACTATTGCCATGGTTTGCGGCGCGGTACTTGGGGTGGGAGTGTTTACCATTCTATTTTCGGTATTCCGGGGATCACGAGAACGTAACAGTAAAAGTATCTTTGTTTTTGGCTGGTTTATTGTCTTTTTGGCCCTGCATAACCTGTTTTCTGCACCTTATGCCTATTCGGTATTTACCAATATCAACTGGCTGTGGGGAACCCGCTTAGAGTATCTGTTTACTTTTATTGCTGCCTTCTTTTTTCTCAGTTATATGCATCTGTTTAACCGGCGCTATTTAAATCCGGTGATTTATTATATCGCGGTGGCATTACTTGTCTTTAACATTATTTTTACCCTATTTTCACCTCCTGAGATATTCGAACGTCTGGCCCTATTTAGTGCAATTTTTGCCTTGGTCATCATCGGTAATTTTATTTACGGCTTTTATCAGACCTTACGTTATAAAGAGCATTATTCGCGTTTAAATCTGATTGCGATTATTTTCCTTTGTGTCACCTTTTTGAATGATTATCTGTTGCTGATCAATGTAATTAAAACCACGCATCTGTTCTTTATCTCCACCAGTATCTATGCCTTATTAATCATGTTTCAGCAGTCCCGACATTATGCACATCAAACTTATGAGACTGAACAGCTGAACCTAAACCTGATCGCCCTCAATAATTCGCTCGATCAAAAAGTCAAAGAACGTACTCAGCAACTGCATGAAGTGAATGTCAAACTGGAACAGCAGATGAATATTGATGCACTGACCGGAGCTTTTAACCGGCGTGCCTTAAATCATGAAATCCAGCAGCAGTTTTTGCAGACCCAACAGCAGCCGCAACATACCTTGATTTTTGCCATGCTCGATGTCGATTTTTTTAAAAACTATAATGACTATTATGGCCACTTAAAAGGCGATGAAATCCTGAAAAATCTGGTCAGGATTATTCAAGCTGCTTTGCCACCGTCTGGCTATTTGGCACGTTATGGTGGTGAAGAGTTTGCGATTCTGCTCACTGGAATGCCGGTTCAAACTGCCCTGCAAAATCTGGAAAATGTATTAAACCAGATTCGGGAACAGCGTATGGAACATCTGAATCGGCCAGATGGGAAAGATTATGTTACGGTCAGTATGGGCGCGGCCTGGGTTGAACAAAAACATGGCTATGCAGATATTCATGAATTGATGAAAGCGGCAGATGTGCAGCTTTATGCCGCCAAACAGGCAGGGCGTGATCAGTTAAAAATTGAAAAAGAGGCCGATTAAAAAACATATTTATACAGATAACGCGATTCATCTTCTGACTCGGCAGAATGTGGATGAAAGCCGCAGTGCTGATAATAACTTAAAGCAGTTTGGGTAGACTGTATTTCAATCTGATGAATTTTTTTCTTTAATAAAGCGTGATGCATTTGATGAAATAACTGGGTGCCAAATCCCAGTCTTTGGCAGTGTTGGGCCACATAATGCATCCGGATTTCTCCAGCATCACTGACCAATAAGAAGCCGGCGACCTTGTCATACACGAGATAAACCCAGCAATCGTTATACAGCATATCGACAATCAGGCTGGCATGATCAAATTTTTCGAGCCAGGTCTGAATTTTGCTTTCTTCACGCTGATGATCTAGTACACAAGACTGAATGCTGTCATGAATGACCTGAATAATTTGAGGTATATCTTCCACCCTCCCTTCACGAATCATACTCTTATTCATTTTCTCGAACATTTACAGGGAAGGTTTATTGGATAAAAAAGAAGAGGGTAAAAAACAGAACAATATTGTAGTTTTTTGAGAATGTTTGCTGTGATTTTTCCAGGTGAAGATCGGTTCTGTTACTGATTTGTCCTGTTTGTTTATCTCAAGTTCTTGAATCTCATTACAGAGTTAAAAATAAAAAATCAAAGTAAATCAATTTTTAAATAAATTGAAGTTTGAATCTGGGCACAAATGAGCAAGCAGAGAAGATAAAGAGTAAAAATAAGCCTCAAGTTTGCACTGTATAAAAAGTAGACGTATGCTGAGTCAAAAGGGACTATTCAAATGAATCTTGATCCTATAACCATAAAAATAAAATTAGTCACATGAGATCATCAACCATGCTGAAATTACTGCTGTTGTTATGTGTTTTATTCATGTTGAATGCTGCCTGGATCGTAGGCATAAAGATCTATAAAGCTCAGCGCCATCTGGCGCGTCAGCGACCAGAAAAACCGGCACAGATTTCCAGCATGACAGAGCAAGAGATCATCGAACAAGAGCAGCAAGTACATCTGGTGGATGCTTATGAACTGGAACTGTTTGACGATGTGGCACAGCTATTCTTTCAACGGCAAGTGCATATTGAGAATCGGGCACAGGCCGAACAATTACAGCAAGAACTATTACAAAAAATGCCGATGCACAGTGGCACCCAGATTCGTCAGATGGATTTAGGGGAATGGTCTATTTTCTGGAATTTTTATGATCAGTCACTGGAATATTATGTCGGTCGCTATGGCGTATTCTATGCACATGTCGACCGTTTTGGAGAAGAGCACCGGCATGAAATTCGCAGGGAACTTTTGCATTCTGACTGTGCTTAGAACACCACTTTCAGTCATTCTGTACGATTGAAGATCTCAGACTACGTACTTAAGCCATTGCAATTCAGAAAAGGTATCTCATGCCTTAGCTCAGATTTTTTCTGCCGCTTGGCGGAAATAGCCCATATAATTTATCTCCTTTAAGCCATAATCTTGCGCTAGAAAAACCTCAAGACTCGCGAGTCGTATCCTCGAAATAGTCATTTAAAATGTACGAAGTCTGGCGAGCAATGATCCGGACTAAAAAGGCAGAAATACTATGATCATTGATTTTCATCAAGCACAATTACAGAAGTTTATTGCTCTGGCGATGAAGATCCAAGCTGAGCCTGAACAGTATTTGCAGTTTGATTCGGTCTCGGATTTTTATAAGGTTGACTGGTTGCAGGATTTTCCGGTTGGTACAGAATACTATATTTCCGGTCTAGATGATGGTGCCGATGAGTTTCATGCCGTGATTTATTATGGCGAAGCGCAGCTACAGATCAGCTGTGGACAGGCACAGCTTTCAGTAAAACTATGTTGCAAACATTGACCGGGCTGTCGGAATTTCCCGATAA
This sequence comes from Acinetobacter lwoffii, assembly GCF_024129595.1. Lineage (GTDB taxonomy): Bacteria > Pseudomonadota > Gammaproteobacteria > Pseudomonadales > Moraxellaceae > Acinetobacter > Acinetobacter lwoffii_O. Next base: position 66,737 of record NZ_JAMXXS010000001.1, read on the forward strand.
AAGAATAATGACATCCGCTATAAAGTTGATATAAATTGCAGAGTCATCTCTGTATCTGATTTTTATTCGCATCAGCCGAGAGTGGCATAGGCGAATATCGTAATAAAAATAAGGAAAAAATAGCATGGCACATCAGTTCACCGTGAAAGCAATTATCAATGGCGTGTCTATTGATGAATTTAAGCGTTTGGCCAATGATATTCGTTTGCATGAGGCAGTTTGCCATCGAATTCCTGCGCAAAACTTGGAAATCCTTGTTTCGGAAAAGCAGGGGCATATGTATACCCTGAAACGCGCTTATAATCTGGATGTTAATATTCCGGATATCGCAAAAAAATTACTCAAAGATGCCTTCCGTTTGCAGCGTACCGATGTCAGCGATCTGAATGAAATGACTTCGACGGTACAACTCGGTGCGAACTTGCCGATCGAAGCCATCTGTCAGCGTGCAGTTACCGGAGATGAAGACCAGATCCAGTTTCAATTAAACTGGACAGTCAAAGTCAAAGTACCTTTGCTAGGTGGCATGCTAGAAAAGCATGCTGAAGGTGAGATTCGTAAATTTAGTGAAATTGAACTCAGCATTGTCGAAGATGAATTGCGTAAGGGTCTCACCGCTTGAAGCAATCAAAAAGTGTGATTGACCTAATTTAAAAGCTGGTCATGTATACACCTGGGTGGTGGTAGTCATTTGGGCGGTAGATCGCCATTTTCAGTGTACTGCCACTATCTAAGAAACCCAGCTTAATTACTGATAAAGTTTGCCGTCACATTAATGCTGATGGCCAGAATGGTGGTATTGAATCCGTAGGCCAAAAGCAAATGTAGGGTATTGAGAACCCGCATGGATTGGCAAGTAATGGATACATCTGCAGTTTGCGCAGAAGTCCCGATAATATAACTAAAATATAGAAAGTCTGGATAAGTCGGTCTGGTGGTATTGGGGAAATCCAGTCCACCTTGTTGCTGTTTGTCGAGCGCCAAATAAAAGTCATGTGCATAATGAATTGCAAAAATCGTATGCATCAAGAACCAGGCTGAAATAATGGTCAGAACTGACAAGATTAAATGACCGGTTCGGATGGTAGTATCTTTAGGTAAGTGATTAATTTCAATAATAATCGCTATAAAACACATGATGAGGGTGGTGATCACCAGAAACAGAATGATCCATTTGCTGGCATCCTGTTGCATGGCGCGTTGCAGGATATGAGCATGATCAATACGCCAGAGTTTTTTATGGTCAATAATAAATAAACGTAAATTGCGATATTCCAGCTGATCAACAGGCAGCTTGACCAGCTCAAAGGGGTGAGGGCTTGTAAAACCAGATAAAATCCAACGATTGCTGGGAAAATAATAAAGAAATACAGACGGGATTGAAGTGCCGTTTTTATAGATTGAAGAAACTGCATCATGTCATTTATATTTATTTTGCTGATTTCTCAAGATCCTAGCACAGAACCGTTTGCAATAAAGAAGATTGCAACGGTCTGAGTTATTTCCTCTACGACATTTCATCCTAAAGGTGTCGAACTGATTCGAGTTGAGTCATTTGACTGCGCGGATCGCGTAGCAGGCGTCATTATCTCAATAGATTTTTTCTGAACTGATGTTTAAACGGATTGAGCGGGTTGTTGGATTGCAGTGCCATAAGCAAAGACTTCCACCATGCCACCTTGCATACCGAGTTCAGTCGTGCTGAGCCGAATGCCCATAATCTGAGTCGCACCAATTTTTTCGGCTTCCAGTTTTAAACGTACAATCGCTTCACGTCGTGCGCGTTCTACTACACTTTCATAGCTGGTCAGACGGCCACCCAGCATATTCTGCACATTGGCAATCGCATATTTAAAATAATCATGGGAAATGACCACATTGCTGCTGATCATCTGTCCGGAATATTCAGACACAACGAAGCGGCTATTGTTCACCCGGATATAGGCCAGACGTTGTTCCTGTTCATCCAGATAACGAAAATGTTTACGTTCGTTATAACGACCAAAGCCGAAACCGACACTAAACAGAATGGCAAAAATGATGATCTGGAGAATTAAACCATCCATGTTTTAATCTGCCTGCGGAAAAGGGTCGGGCAATTTTGGCATGATCGGATCAACCACTACGGCTGTCCCATAAACAAAGAGTTCAGAAGCACCTTGGGCAATATTAGAGGTCGAGAAACGTATGCCGACAATTGCATTGGCACCCATGCTGCGGGCTTTTTCAATCATGCGGTTCATGGCTTCCTGACGGGATTCTTCCAGCAGTTCAGTATAGGCGGTAAGCTCACCACCGACAATATTTTTCAGGCCGGCCAGTAAGTCACGTCCGACATGTTTGCTGCGTACGGTACTGCCATACACCACATCAATTTGCTGGCGAATGGTATGTCCCGGTACAGATTCCAGATTGCTAAGTAACATGTGCATGTTTTCTAAATAAATCGCTAGTCTATGACAATAGGAAAACTGCCTTGAAAATGCAATAAAAAAAGCCCACTGAAGTGAGCTTTTCTTGATCTATCTGGAATTTATTGCGCTGGTTGTTCTGCCGCACGGCGCTGTTCAGACACAGACGGTGTGTTCAGCAAGGTATCCGTCGTATTGACTTTCAAGCCGCCCCCCAGGGTTTTGTAGACTTCAACCTGATTGTTCAGATTGGCCTGTTCAAGCAATAACAAACCTTGTTCTGCTGCATAAGACGCACGCTGTGCATCCAGTACAGTCAGATAGCTGTCAATTCCGGCGCGGAAACGTGCCTGTGACAAGCGATAGGTGGTGTTGGTTGCTTCGACCAGACGGCGCTGAGCTGCAAGACGGTCACCAATATTCTGACGTACTGCCAAGGCATCATTCACTTCACGGAAAGCAGTCTGAATCGACTTTTCGTAATCTGACAAGGCAATTTGCTGATCGGTTTCAGAAATACGGATATTGGCCTGACGGGTACCCCAATCAAAAATTGGAATATCCAGACTCGGACCAAATGACCAGGCAAAACTACCTGATTTAAACAGGTCGCCTAAATCAGTAGAGGCATAACCTGCTGAACCGGTCAAACTAATTGTCGGGAACAGACGTGCACGTGCTGCCGCAATATTGGCACCTGCCGCAGACAGGCGGTATTCTGCTGCACGAACATCTGGACGGTTGATCAATAGATCACTTGGCAAGCCTGAACCCAATGCAGTATTGGAAGTGATGCGGGTCACGCGTTGTGCTGGTAATAAATTCGCAGGCACTTGCTGACCGACCAGCAGGTTTAACAGGTTTTGTGCCTGTGCCACCTGAGTGCGGTAATTCGCAACATCATTACGTGCTGTTTCAACCGAAATTTGCGCCTGACGCACTGGAAGCTCGCTGTCGATCCCGACATCAAAACGTTTTTTGTTCAGATTAAAAGATTCAAGCTGAGCTTTCAGCGTTTGCTCAGCCAAAGCCAGATTGGCATTGGCAAACGAGTAGCTGAGCCAAGCCTGAGACACCTGACCAATTAAGGCAATTTGCGTCGCATCTCGAGCACTTTGGGTCGCCAGGAAACTATCCAGCGCATTGTCACGCAAGCTGCGGACACGTCCCCAAAAATCCAGTTCATACGCAGTTACACCCAGTCCGACATTATAAGTCGTCACTGCACCGCGATTCTGCGAATTCATGGTGTCCTGGCGCAATACGCTACCACTGGCACCAATCGTCGGTAACTGGTTGTTTTCAGTAATCTGATACTGTTGCTGAGCTCGTTGAATATTGAGGGCAGCAATACGCAAATCACGGTTATTGTTTAATGCCAGATCCAGCACCTGTAACAGGCGCTGATCGGCAAAAAAGTTTTTATAACCTTGTTCTGCTACAGAAGTACCAGACGCATTGGTATAGCTGCTCGGGATATCTGCCTGCGCAACCGGCTCTGGACTGCGCATACTTTGACAGGCTGTCAAAGCAAGCGCAAGGGCAGATACCGCAATGCTACGACCTGTAATAGACCATACATTTTGCATTACGACTTATACTCCTGATTTTGTTGTTTTGGTTTGTATTTAAAGACACTTCGAATCCACACGTAGAATACCGGGATAAAGAAGATACCTAACAAGGTCGAGCTGATCACGCCGCCGAGTACACCATAACCGACTGAGTGCTGGCTACCTGCACCCGCACCTGAAGCCAGAGCAAGAGGTAATACACCAAAACCAAAGGCCAATGTGGTCATGATAATTGGACGTAAACGCATTTTTGCCGCATGCAAGGTCGCTTCAAATAACTCTTCACCTTGTTCCTGCAATTCTTTCGCAAACTCGACAATCAAGATCGCGTTTTTCGCAGAAAGACCAATCACGGCAATAATCGCTACCTGGAAGTAAATGTTATTCGACAGGTTTGGATTTTGCAGCAGCACCATTCCACCAAAGGTGAGTAATAATGCACCGAAAATACCCAATGGCACCACCAGTAGAACCGAGAACGGAATCGACCAGCTTTCATACAGGGCTGCCAGACACAGGAAGACAATCAGCAGTGACAAGGCATACAGGAACGGAGCTTGCGCACCAGATTCACGCTCTTCCAAAGATAGACCTGTCCATTCGAAATCGAAACCTTGCAAGCCCATTTCTGGTAACTTCGCTACAATTTCTTCCATGGCCACCATCGCATCGCCCGAGCTGATACCCGGAGCAGGTGTACCCTGAATGTTCATGGACGATACGCCGTTATAACGCTCAAGACGTGGAGAACCGTAGGTCCATTCGCCTGTGGCAAATGCCGAGAATGGCACCATTTCACCGCGATTATTACGCACATACCATTGATCCAGATCTTCCGGCATCATCCGCGAGCCAGCTTCACCCTGAACATAGACTTTCTTGACACGACCACGATCAATGAAATCATTGATATATGAACCGCCCCAAGCAATACCCATGGTGCTGTTAATTTCGGCAACGCTGACACCCAGTGCACCTGCTTGCGCATGATCCACAATGACACGGTACTGAGGAGTATCTTCCTGACCGTTTGGACGTACGCCTGCCAGACGCGAGTCTTGTGCTGCTAGACCGAGAATCGTATTACGTGCTGCCAGGAGCTGGTCATGACTTTGACCACTTGCAGCTTTGAGCTGTAAGTTAAAGCCAGCCGACACACCCAGTTCAGGCATTGCAGGTAATTGCAGTGGCATAATGTAAGACGCATCTTTGACAATCATGTTTAGCGCCATACCACGTTGAATAATGGCACCGACTTGAGATTCCGGACTGTGACGCTCTGACCAGTCTTTCAGTTTAATAAATGCCAGACCTGCGTTTTGTCCAACACCCGTGAAGGAGAAACCTGCCACACTAAAGACAGACTCGACATGCTCTTTCTCATTTTCTAAGAAATAGTTGGTCATAGTGCTGACCACTTTGTCGGTACGTTCCAAAGTTGCATTTGGCGGTAACTGAACCAGCGTCATGACCACGCCCTGGTCTTCATCCGGTAGGAACGAAGAAGGCAGTTTCTGGAACAACAGCACAATAATACCCAGTACCACGGCATACACCACGCCTGAGAAAATCTTGCTGTGAGTCATGCGGTTGACGCCGCCCTGATATTTCACAGAAACCTTGTCAAAACTGCTATTAAACCAGCGGAAGAAACGTGCAAAAATACCATTACTTTCCGGCTTGTTCGGATCATGCTGTTTCAGCAGGGTCGCACACAGGGCAGGGGTGAATGTTAAGGCAACCACCAGTGACAAGACCATCGCTGTTACCAGCGTAATCGAGAACTGGCGATAAATGACCCCGGTGGTTCCACCGAAGAATGCCATTGGAACGAATACTGCCGACAACACCGAGGTAATACCAATCAGTGCGCCAGAAATCTGTTTCATCGATTTTTCAGTTGCAGCCACCGGATCCAGATGTTCTTCCACCATGACCCGTTCGACGTTCTCGACCACAACAATCGCGTCATCGACCAGAAGACCAATCGCCAACACCATGGCAAACATGGTCAGGGTATTAATCGAGAAGCCAAAGATGTTAATGACGGCAAATGTACCTAATACAACGACTGGAACCGCCATGGTTGGAATGATTGTGGCACGCCAGTTCTGCAAGAACAGGAACATGACCAGGAACACCAGAATAATCGCTTCGATTAAGGTTTTAACTACACTCTTAATCGACAGTTCAATAAATGGTGTTGTATCAAACGCCAGTTGGTCGACCATGCCTTGCGGATAGTTCGGACGTAACTGTTTTAAACGCTCTTCAACCGCTTGTGCGGTATCTAGGGCATTGGCGCCAGTTGCAAGTTTAATTGCTACACCACCAGCCGGTTTGCCATTAAATTTAGAATCGAACTGATAGTTATCTGCACCGAGTTCAACTCGTGCAACATCACCTAAGCGAACCTGTGCACCAGAAGTGGAATTTTTCAGGAAGATATTACTGAACTGTTCCGGCGTTTGTAACAGGCTTTGCGCTGTTACCGTCGCATTCAGAACTTGTCCTTGAACTGCAGGCGCACCGCCGAGCTGACCTACGGCAACCTGTGCATTCTGGGTACGGATTGCAGTAGCAATATCACTTGGCGTTACTTGCAGGCTGGCCATTTTGGCTGGATCCAGCCAGATACGCATCGCATAAGAACCACCAAAGACCTGAACTTCACCAACCCCGGCCACACGGCTTAAAGGTTCAGAAATATTCGAGTTCACATAGTCTTTGATGTCATCTGCGGTCAGGCTGCTATCAGGTGAATAGAATGCCAAAACTTGCAGGAAGCTGGCACCCGATTTGGTCACCCGCACACCCTGACGTTGTACATCTTCAGGCAGCAGGGCAGTCGCAGACTGTAATTTGTTTTGAACCTGAACCTGTGCGATATCAGGATCGACACCCTGGTCAAAGTTTAAGGAAATAGACGAAGAGCCATTACCCGCACTGTTAGACGAGATATAGCGCAAGCCATCCATACCGTTCATCTGCTGCTCGATGATCTGGGTCACTGTATTTTCAACAGTTTCAGCAGATGCACCCGGATAAGTCGCAGAAATCGTCACGGTCGGTGGCGCGATGGTCGGATATTGTGCAATCGGCATTTTGCTGATGGTTAAAATACCCGCCAGCATAATCACCAATGCAATCACCCAAGCGAAAATCGGGCGATGAATAAAGAATTGAGCCATGAACCATTACTCCTTATGCATTTGCAGCAGGTTTTTGTTCAGGTTTCTCTTTAGCATCATCTGCCTTTTTCTCGCTCGCTGCAGGCTGTTGCGGTGCAGCACCTTGTGGCGCAGCAGCTTGAGGTTGATAAGGTTTTGGTACAACTTGCTGTTCAGGTTTTACTTTCGCAATACCATCTACAATCACTTTATCGCCTGGATTCAGACCTTCGGTCACAATCCAATTGCTGCCTTGAGAACCAACGGTGGTCACTGGACGTGGCGTCACTTTATTGTCAGCACCGACCAGCATCGCCATTGCCTGACCTGTTGGGGTACGGGTCAAAGCTGCTTGCGGAATCAGGAAAGCATTCGGTACTTCACCCTGTACGATTTGTGCAGTGGCAAACATACCTGGAAGAAGTAGGTGATTTTTGTTCGGGAATACCGCACGTAAAGTCACAGTACCTGTTTCAGGGTTCACGCTGACATCAGAGAATGCAAGACGGCCTTCAACCGGATAGATACTGCCATCTTCAAGCTTTAACTTGACTTTGGTGTTGTTCGAGCTGTTCAAGCTGCCTTGATTAAGCTGTTGACGTAAACGTAAAAGCTCGGCACTTGACTGGTTGATATCTACATAGATTGGATCTAGACGCTGAATCGTCACCAAGGGCTCTGGCTGATTTGCTGTCACCAAAGCACCCGCTGTCACAGACGAACGGTTGGTCTGGCCCGAAATCGGCGCGCGTACAGTCGAATAGCCCAGGTTGATTTCTGCATTACGCAAAGTTGCGCGATTGGCATTCAAATCAGCTTCAGCCAGTTTGACCTGTGCCGCGATGTCATCATATTCCTGTTTGGAAATGGCATTGGTACCGACCAGTTGACGGTAACGGCCTTCCTTCACACGCAATACGCCCAGATTGGCTTCAGCACGGGCAATCGCTGCACGGGCATTGTCTACTGTAGTGCGGTTGGTACTTGAATCGATTTCATACAAGGCCTGACCTTCACGCACATAGCTGCCTTCCGTGAACAAGCGTTTAAGCACCACGCCACTGGCTTGTGGACGTACGTCTGAAATTTCAAATGCTGTTGTACGACCTGAGAGCTCTACAGACTGCTCTACACTTTGCGGTTGTGCAACAAGAACACCGACTTCAGTCGGTGGCATTTGTTGTTGAGCACCAGCTTGCTGGCCCTCTTTAGGATCTTTGCTACAACCAACAAGTGCAAGACTTGTTGCCAATGCGCAAGCAGTCAGGGCAGGTGCCCAAAGCTTTGCAGACATCATTATTCCACCTCTAATTAGATTTATATCTAAATTTTCTTATTTGTGAGCCGCGCAATATCTGATCCAGACCATATACCACAACGAAATCCAAATAAAACTGATACTCCAGCCGGATATGACATCTGAAGGAAAATGTACACCCAGATAAACTCTTGAGATCCCCATCATCAGCATCCATACCACTGCACCGATCATGATGAGGGTATAACGGGAATGTTGCCGATGGATGTAAATTGCCAGACAAGCCAGACAGGCCGCATATAGACTATGGGCACTTGGAAAGGAACTTCCAAAGCTTTCAACCAGATGCAAGGATTCTGGTGGTCGGGGTCGGGCAATTGCAAATTTCAACAGCCAAGCTAGGAGAATTCCTCCGATAATTCCGATACATATAAAAATTGCGTTTGTACACTTTTTATACCACAGCAATGCAATACACCATAGCGTGGATAAAAATAATACAAATGGCATGCCACCTATTAAGGATAAGGACTGAGTAATTTGATTCCAAAACTCGGTGCGATACAGACTCATCCATTCCACAGCTTGCAAGTCGAGCTCGTTTAAAGCGGGAATATTCAGGATGAACACACTGAAAATTAAAAATAAAATACCGACAAAAAGTAACAAGTAATGCATGCCAAAAATCCTTGTCCTTTTAACCGTTCGCAGATCGGCCAATTGTCTGAACCAAAGTGTACTTGTCAGTACACTTTTTTTCAAGTGTGCGTATTTTATGCGAATTCCATTTTTTTCGTAAGGAATTTGTTGCTAAATATAGTGTAATTATCTCAGTTTTGAGTTTTTGTCGATGTATGATTTTCGTCAATTTCAATGCTTTGCTTGGGTGGCCAGAAGAAATCACTAGGTCGGGTCAGGAAGTGCGTCATGACCAGTTTTGCCAAAGGTTTCCACTGTTCAAAACGCACCCGGCGTGCGCGTAAGGCTACAATAATCGTCAGAGTGAAACTGACAAACAAGTTGGTCAGGCCAATGAGTAACACACCCAGAAAAGACACTACGATCAAGCCGATATCGGGACCATTGATCGTAATTAGACCCTGAATAAAGTTGGCAGAGGCAAAGGCGATATGGCGAATATCCAGTGGCAGACCGAGAATAAAACCAATGGTGCCCATACTGCCGAGCATGATCCCGAAAATAAAATTACCCGCCAGTGCACCCAGATTACGTTCAATATAGTCAGCAAAACGGTAAAGACGCTCTTGCCCCATCAGCTGCGATAAACGCACATGGGCTTTCAGTCGCGGGCCGACTTTGCGATAAACGGCCATATTGTCAAAATAACCGGCCAATAATCCGGACAGGAATAAACATACTCCGGCAATCGCTGCATGTGGAATCGCCAATGAAGTAAACGGATTCAGGTCATGCAGGGTTTTGGCAGCCTTGGCATGATTCATTAAAGGTTCATGCAGCGCAAAATCCCACAGCAGGGTAATCAATGCTGCTACGGGAATTGCAATAGAAATATTGCCCAAAATGGCGACAAACTGGGTGCGGATGATATTTACAATCAGCGCAGCCAGCTCGGCAATTTGAGCCATTTTCGAGCCTTTACGCTGCTGTACGGTAGCAGCCAGTGCAGCGGCAGTCATCGCCGGTTGTTTGGTTGCCACGGTAAAATGCAGCACATGAATCAGCATAAAACCTAGTGAATAGTTCATGCTATAGCTAAAGGCCTGCATCAAAGGGGCCATGGTGAGGCGTGTCATCAGAACTTTTAAGGTGGCCATCGTTGCGATGATGGCACCAGCCCCTGCAGCCGATTTATACATGGCCAGAAAGCCTTGCTTGTCGGTACTCACATAATGTTCACCAGTCTTGCTGGCATTTTCAGTTACCTGTAAAGCTAAAAGTTCACTATTGGTAGCCAGCAGGGCCCGCACACTGCGTTCACTATAAATTGCTTCAGTAATGTCCGCCATAAACAGGCCAATGGATTGATAACGCAGATCATCGTCATCCATAACCATATTCAGCAGAATCTCAACCCGTTCCAGACACTGTTCTAGCAGTGCCAGCATATAGGTCAGGCTGACACTGACGCCAGTCCGCTTGGTAGAACGGCGAATCTTGGCCACGACATCATGACATTGTTCCAGCATCACCAGCGCTTGTGAGGCATCCGGTGGGGTAATCGAATCGACCAGGGTGACTGTGTTATAACGTTTTTTATATTCCTGAATAAACTCGTTAATCTCACGATTCTGCACCAGAAAAGGAGATTCGTATTCCATCAGTTCAGGCTGGGCATTAATGAATTCAGGGTGCAGACCAATACCACTGATCCGGTACGACAAAATGGTCAGTGCCTTAATTAGCTGGTCTTTAATCCGGGTTTTTTCAGGTTGATTGGAATGTCCCTGATTCAGGACTGCAAATAAACGTTGCCAGTCATCTTCATCAAAATAATCCAGCCAGTATTTATCAGTACGTTGATAAAAAACCTTGCGAAATAATTCCTGAAGTTGTTGATGGTCAGGAATCAGCGGCAAGACATGTGCACCAAGGCGCTGGTTTAGCTGGTTCCAGAATCCATCTAGAGACAAAATGCCGGTATCGGAAAACAGACCGGTCTGTTTATAGCGGTTAATGATCCGCAGGGTAAAGGTTTGAAGCGTGGCAACCGCATTCGGGGTGAGTAATAAAGCCCGGATAAATGCATTGAATTTCGCTTCGATCTCTTCGGTATTTCTGCTGTCTTCAGGTCTGATTCTTTCAACCAGTTCAATCAGAAGATTTTCATCCAGCACCGCCCGAGGTTGTTCAAGCTGGTGTTGCATGTTTTGAAAAAGATCTAGAAAATTAATATGCATAGGCGAGTTTAAAAGTTACTGAATTCGGTGTAGGGCCAGTTTGGCCAGATTAATCAGGGCCTGACGATATTCGGAGTCAGGTAATGCCTGTAAGGCATCAATTGCAATTTCAGTTTCTTCTGTAGCACGTTGACGGCAATAATTCAGCGCACCAGATTCATTGACAATTTGAATGACCTGTTCCAGATGTTCCGTACCGCCAGTCGCAATACTGCGACGGATGATTTCATGTTGCTCACCGGTGGTGTTTTTCAGTGCCGCAATCAATGGCAGGGTCGGTTTACCTTCCATGAGATCATCACCAATATTTTTGCCGAGCGTGTCCGCATCGGAGGTGTAATCTAAAATGTCATCAATAATCTGGAAAGCATTGCCGAAATGTCCGGCAAAGGTTTTTAAAGGCTGACGGAATTCATCTTTATCCGACAAAATGGCAGCACCTTCGGTGGCCAGTTCAAATAGGCGCGAAGTTTTGCCATGAATAATATTCAAATAAGTCGCTTCAGTGGTTTCCGGCTGATGCTGGGATTGCAGTTGCAGCACTTCACCTTCAGCAATTTCACAGGTGCCGGTCGAAAAATCTTTGAGCAATACCATGTTGTTCAGATCGACCAGCAAATCAAAAGCACGTGAAATCAGAAAGTCGCCGACCAAAACCGCAGTCTGGTTATTCCAGGTGGCATTGGCTGTCGGGCGGCCGCGACGCAGACCGGATTCATCTACTACATCATCATGCACCAGTGTTGCGGTATGTAGCATTTCAATAATTGCAGCCAGTTTACGGTGTGGTTCTAAATTTTCAGCCCCACACGCCTTGGCGGCCAAAAGACACATAATCGGTCGCATACGTTTGCCACCCGCTTCCACCACGTGTTTGCTGACGGCCATCACTAATGCAACTTTTGAGGTAATTCCTTCATTAATGAATGTGTCCATCGCAGCAAAGTCGTTAGCAACAGGCGCGAGAATGTCTTGCTTAAAGTCGATGGTCATGTGAAAGAAAACCTCTAGTCTGGTAAATCGCAGGTCGTAGTTTAACAATTTATAACATGAGTGAAACCTAAGAAATGCATAAACTCCACTAAAAATCAGCTTTTTATAGATCTTATGTAGATTCGATCCATATTTCGAGCCATAAAAATCAGGAAAGGTCAGGGGCATCGCCCTATTCGTCAGGCTGAGTATATTAATCAAACCGGCCGGATTTCTGCTGTATTATTTTGTTGCTGAATATATCTTGAGTATTTGATTTGATAGAAATTATTTAATAGTTAAATAATTAGCGCATCCTGCTCATTATTATTTCAGTAAAATGGCTTGTTGTTTTTTTGAATATCCCTTAAAATCCTCGCCCTTAGATATCCCCCAGTGGCGTACGTCTTAAGTTCGATATATTCCTTTATCGGCACGACGACACGGGCTTGTTTGGAGTACATTATGTACGCAGTAATCCAAAGCGGTGGTAAACAGCACCGTGTAGTTGAGGGTGAAACCCTTAAAGTAGAATTATTGAAAGCTGAAACTGGCGCGACTATTACGTTTGATGACGTATTGATGCTTGTTAACGGTGAAAGCATTCAAATCGGTGCTCCAGTTGTTGCTGGTGCTACTGTAACTGCTGAAGTAGTTAGCCATGGTCGTCACGACAAAATCCGCATCATCAAAATGCGTCGTCGTAAACACTACCGTAAACAACAAGGTCACCGTCAATGGTTCACTGAGTTGAAAATTACAGCTATTTCAGGCTAATTACGAGGAGTAAATAGACATGGCAACTAAAAAAGCCGGTGGTTCGACTAAGAACGGTCGTGATTCGAATCCTAAGATGTTAGGCGTTAAAGTTTACGGTGGTCAAACTGTAACTGCAGGTAACATCATCGTTCGTCAACGTGGTACTGAATTCCACGCTGGTCAAAACGTTGGTATGGGTCGTGACCATACATTATTTGCTACTGCTGATGGCGTAGTAAAATTCGAAGTGAAAGGTCAATTTGGCCGTCGCTACGTATCTGTTGACGCGTAATCCGCTGAGATAGAAAAAAAAGCCCACAATTTTTGTGGGTTTTTTTATGCCTGAAAATTAATGTTCAGATTAAGCGATATTCTATAATGTAAAAATTATCCTGAAATCTTCATAATGATGAACAAAAAAACCGATTTCGAATTAATAACAATACAAAAGTTCTTATTTTCTATCATTTTAGCTTTTAATTTTCGTTTAAGATGAGCTATCAAATAAATTGCGATCACGCAAAATATAAGGGTGAAATTATGAATATGCTTCGTAAAACCGTCTGTGCTATGGCTCTGGGTGTAGTGACTTTAGCACCGGTGATGAGTACAACCGTGTTTGCTGCACCTGTGGCAGCTTCGGAGCAACAGGCAACAGCCAGTCTGGTCAAGCAGCTCAATCATGTGCGTAGCATGACGGCAAATTTCGAACAAAGCACCAAGGTGACCAATCCGAGAGCGACCCAGAAAAAAGGTTTGACTGCACAACATATGAATCAAACCTTTAAAGGGGTGATGAAAGTTGAGCGTCCGGGTAAATTCTATTGGGAAACGACCGCACCGTCGAAGCAAGTCATTGCAACCACGGGTAAAACCGTATGGATTTATGATCCTGACTTGCAACAAGCCGTTCGTCAAAGCTTAGATGAGCAGGTTGCTAATACACCGGCGTTATTGCTGTCAGGAAACACCAGCCAGATTATGCAGTCTTACCGGGTGACTCAGCCAAATAAAGGCAAAACCTATTACACGCTGTATCCTAAAAATACCGATGGTGTGTTTGAAAGCCTGACCATTAGCTTTGGCGCAAACAAAGCACCAAGCTTGATGATCTTGCAGGATTCATTGGGACAAACCACCCATATCAAATTTAGCAATGTAAAAGTAAATAGCAGTATTCCAGCCTCTACCTTTAACTTTACCCCACCAAAAGGTACGGACATCATTGATCAATAAGCATCAATATGAACCAGATAAAAAAAGCAACCTTTCGAGGTTGCTTTTTTATTGCCGATCATCAGGATTGTTTTGGACAGACTACAAGGTTCAGCTATATCTAAACAGGAGAGCATCTTAGAATAAATAAAAGTCGAGTCAATGAAATTGCAAAATTTTTGGAGCTCAGGATGAAGATTAATCTATTTAAAACTACTGAAATTTACGCTGTTTTATTACTCACTGTAAGTATGTTGGGTTGTCAGCCTCAATCCAGTTCAGTGGCAAAGCTTGCGCAAACAGATCGGGTTGTGCAAATTGAAGCCAAAACCGTTCCAATTAAAGGGGCAGCCAAAGTGGTGTGTGAAATAGAGGGTTGTGTACGCTTTGATCTACAGACGGTGGACAGCAATATTGACTGGATTAATCAATATTTTATTGAGCGTATTCAGCATACTGAGCCTGTTGCATTCACCAAAGTCACCCAGAAAAATCCTAAAAAAGCCGATGAACCGCATTATCTGGATCAGCGCTTTATCAAAGCGGAATTTGTCGGTCAGCGTGCCCATCTGGCGACCTTTGCCTTAAAAAGTTCCAATCTGGCGAGGAACAAAAATGCTTCTCTGAAACATGTGGAATATATCAATTTTGATCTAAAACAGAAAAAACGTTTGGCCTTGTCTCAACTGTTATTAAATGGCGGTGAGCAGAAATTGCTGAATGCAATGTATCAGGCTAATACTCAATGGCTGAATACGCAAGGGATTCAACAACAGCAGTTAAAATTGAGTGATAACTATTATTTTGATACAACAGGTCTGGTGATGGTGTATCCGGCAGGCGAACTAGCTCCCGCAGCAACAGGAATGCCTGAATTAAAAGTGTCCTATGCGGATTTAAATGAAGTGATTCAGCCTGAATATTTAGCCATTTTGCAGTAAGAAGCTTCCTAAATATTGTGCTAATAGGACGCAGCCAGGGTCATGGTCACTGTATTTTTTGACGTTAAGAGCTTACACTATAGCCAGTTTTTTTTCTTCTGCAAAGATTGATTATGATCGACCTGAAATTACTCAGAAATAATATTGAGGCTGTAAATGTAGCCTTGGCAAAACGTGGTGTTCAACTCAATGTTGAAGAGTGGGCATCCCTAGAAGCACGCCGTAAAGAGATTCAGTCCAAGACAGAAACCCTGCAAGCTGAACGTAATGCCGGTGCCAAACAAGTCGGTCAAATTAAAAAAGCAGGTGGTGACGCATCTGAAATCATGACACGCATGTCTGCGATTGGTGATGAAATCAAAGCGGCTGAAGCAGCACTGGCTGAACTGCAAACTGAGCTTGAAGAAAAATTATTATCTATTCCAAACTTGCCAGATGAAGCTGTGCCTGAAGGTAAAGACGAAAGCGATAACGTGGAAATCCTGAAATGGGGTACACCGCGTGAATTTGATTTCGAAATCAAAGATCATACGGATCTAGGCGAAATGATGGGCGGTCTTGAATTTGAAACCGCGACCAAATTAACTGGTTCACGCTTCAGTGTATTGAAAGGTCCATTGGCGCGTTTACAACGTGCCATTACCCAGTTCATGCTAAATACGCATACTGATCAAAATGGTTATACCGAAGCCTATGTGCCTTATCTGGTCAATGCAGATTCATTGCGTGGGACTGGTCAGCTGCCTAAATTTGAAGAAGATCTGTTTAAGCTACAGGGCGAAAAAGAGTTTTATCTGATTCCGACTGCTGAAGTGCCAGTGACGAATTTCGTACGTGATGAAATTATTGATGCAGACCGTCTGCCACTGAAATATGCAGCGCATACGCCATGTTTCCGTAGTGAAGCAGGTTCTTATGGTCGTGATACCCGCGGTTTGATTCGTCAGCACCAATTTGACAAAGTCGAAATGGTTCAAATTGTGAAGCCTGAAACTTCGATGCAAGTGCTTGAAGAATTGACTGGCCATGCTGAAGGTATCTTGCAAGCACTCGGACTTCCATATCGTAAAATTTTACTTTGTGGTGGTGACATGGGCTTTGGTGCGACCAAGACTTATGACTTAGAAGTTTGGGTACCAAGCCAAAATACTTACCGTGAAATTTCATCTTGTTCAAACATGGGTGATTTCCAGGCGCGTCGTATGAAAGCGCGTTACCGTGCTGATCAGAAGAAAACTGAATTTGTACATACCTTGAATGGTTCAGGTCTGGCCGTGGGTCGTACTTTACTTGCAGTGATGGAAAACTATCAACGCGCTGATGGCTCGATTGAGATTCCTGAAGTATTACGTCCATATATGGGTGGTGCGACTTATATCGACTAATTGTCGATCTCAGCATCCCTAAATGTGCATGAAAATTGCATAGACAGTCAGATTTAAAATTTTGAGGTAGTTCGTGGATATTTTTCCAATCTCGTTAAAGTTGCAACAGCAACCTTGTCTGATTGTCGGTGGTGGACATATTGCATACCGTAAAGCACTTCTCTTACAAAAAGCAGGGGCAATCATTCATGTGATTGCGCCTGAAATTGAAGAGAGTCTGCTGCGAATTGTGCAAAATAGCCAAGGACAATATGTGCAGGCGGCTTTTCATCCTGAAGTTGCGTTACGTCCATATCGACTGGTGATTGCAGCGACTGACGATGCAGAGACCAATCGTCAGGTCTTTGAATTGTGTGAAGCGGAAAATGTCTTGGTCAATAGCGTTGATGATCCGCCGCATTGCCGATTTATGGTGCCTGCGATTATTGACCGTTCGCCATTGGTCATTTCGGTCGCATCGAATGGTACGTCGCCCGTGTTATCACGGCAGATCCGTACTCAGTTAGAAGCCGCTATTCCGCATGGTATGGGCAAGCTGGCTGAATTTTCAGGAAAATGGCGCAGTACGGTTAAGGCTAAAATTGTCAATCCGGATGAACGCCGTATTTTCTGGGAAGATTTATATGCCAGTCCGCTAAAAGAACAGGTGTTCAACGACAATATCGCGGAAGCAGATCGCCTGATCGAGCAAGCATTACAAGAGTGGCAAAAGCCAAAAGGTGAAGTCTACTTGGTCGGTGCGGGTCCGGGTGATCCAGAATTGTTGACCTTAAAAGCCTTACGTTTGATGCAGCAAGCCGATGTGGTTATTTACGACCGACTGGTTTCAGCGCCAATTATGGAGCTGTGCCGCCGCGATGCGGAAAAGATCTATGTGGGTAAGGCGCGTTCCAATCATGCGGTTCCGCAAGATGGGATTAATGCTTTATTGGTCAAATATGCCAGTGAAGGAAAGCGGGTTTGCCGTCTGAAAGGTGGTGATCCATTTATCTTCGGGCGTGGCGGTGAAGAGATTGAAGAACTATTTGCTGCTGGGATTACTTTTCAGGTGGTTCCAGGTATTACTGCAGCTTCAGGATGTTCAGCCTATGCCGGCATTCCATTAACCCATCGTGATTATGCGCAAAGTGTGCGTTTCCTGACTGGTCACTTAAAAGAAGGTTCGCCAGAATTGCCTTGGAGTGAGTTGGTCTATGAAAACCAGACCTTAGTGCTGTATATGGGGCTGGTGGGACTGGAGAAAATCTGTGCAGAATTAATCGCTCATGGTCAGCGAGCCGACATGCCAGTGGCCTTGGTTTCTAAAGGTACGACGCCTGAACAGAAAGTTGTAGTAGGAACGCTTGCCGATATTGCATCCAAAGTGTCCGAACATCAGATTCAGGCCCCGACTTTGACCATTATTGGTGAAGTTGTACGCTTACGTGAACAATTGCAATGGCATGAGCGAGGATAAGCAAAGCATTGCTTTGCCCGAGCGCAAGATGAAGGCTGTGCCTGAAGTAAGAGGATAAGCAAAGCACTGCTTTGCCCAAGCGCAAGACGAATGTCCTGTCTGAATTAAATATATTGAGTGAGTAAGTTGTGATCCACGTTGTTTTATATGAGCCTGAAATTCCTGCAAATACAGGCAATATCATTCGTCTATGTGCGAATACCGGAGCACAGTTGCATCTGGTCAAGCCGCTGGGTTTTGAGCTGGATGACAAAAAGCTGAAACGTGCCGGTCTGGATTATCACGAATATGCCAATATGCAGATTTGGGAAAACATCGAAGACTGTCTGGCCGATTTGGCAAGCAAAGGCATTGGGCTGGATGCAATCTATCCATTGACCACCAAAGGTTCTGAAACACCGCATACTTCGGATTTAAACCGTCCTGTGGCCTTGTTAATGGGTCCGGAAACTCGTGGTCTGCCTGAATATGTTCGTATGATGTTTCCGCAAAAGCACTGGATTCGTTTACCGATGGCAGAAAACTCCCGAAGTTTGAACTTGTCGAATGCCACTGCAGTAATTGTCTACGAAGCTTGGCGTCAGCAAGGTTTTAAAACGCTTTAAGCTGAAATTTGTGATGATTCTAAAAGCTGCCTTTGGGTGGCTTTTTTATTTTGTGTAACAAATAGATAAACTGCTTTTCACTTCGTTGTATGCTTGAATTTATAACTTTATCAAATATAACAAAAGGTGCAGCTTTGAAGCCTCTAGTAAAACTTGTCATCGTATGTTGTCTTGGAACTGTTGCGGCTTCCGTGAATGCGGAAGAGGGCAGTGCTGCCACATCGGCAACAAAGGAAGTTCAACCCATTACTCAAGCGGAAATACAGCAGGGTTTGCTCAACATGCAAAAACGCTTAGATACGCGTATTGAAAAATGGGGGCAGAGCTTGGATGCAGATGATTTTCAATGGACCTGGCGAGGGCGTAAATTAAAGCCCGCCAAGCGTGAGGAAGTCTGTGATATTTTTCAGGATGTCGTGGATGAAATGTATCAACTGGCTATCAAGAATAAAGCACGTTTAGGTCCGGAAGAGCAAAAGTTATTGTCTAATCGCAGTCTGTTTATTGAGAAACTAGGTTATGAAAATAATCGGGTCAATACCCAGATGGGTTTTGATTGTTATTTACATTAGTAAAATCAAAACATGACAGACATAAAAAAGGCGCATGAAGCGCCTTTTTTATTTGAATTGAAACGATATTATTTATCGTCAAATTCATTGTGCTGAGGAGCTGGGTGCTTGAAGCCTTTGGTTTTATAGCCCAAGTACAAGATACCGCCAAATGCCCAGATCAGACCGTATTTAAGCGAAGCTTCATCGACTTCTAGCCACAATGCAAATACTGAAATGAAGCCAAGTAAAGGAACAACGACAAAGTTCATGATCTCTTTAGCACTCTTGGTACGACCATCACGTAATGCATAACGTGAAATCACTGACAAGTTGACGAAACTGAATGCAGTTAAGGCACCAAAGCTGATCAAAGACACCACAAAGTCAAGATCCATAAAGCCAGCAGTTAAAGCCACTGCACCAGCGATTAGGATGTTGTAGGAAGGTGTGTAGTTTTTCGGGCTAATATGACCGAAGATCTTCTTGTTGATCACGCCATCACGACCCATCACGTACATCAGACGTGATACACCCGCATGTGCTGAAATACCAGAAGCCATGACTGTCACAATTGCGAAGTAAAGTACGACTGTCTTAAACGCCACGCCACCTACAGCTTGTAAAATATCCGGCTGTGTTGCAGCGATATCTTCAAAGTAAGTTTTTGGATCATTCGGGAAGAAGATCTGCATAAAGTAAGTACTGATGATGAAGATGATACCTGCCAATAATGCAGTCAAGAAAATCGCTTTAGGTAAGGTTTTCTCAGTATCTTTGGTTTCTTCAGCAAGAGAACTTAAAGAGTCAAAGCCTGTGAATGAGAAACACAGTAAGGTTGCACCGGTAATCAGGGCAGCAACAGACGTAAACTCATTCCAGAATGGCTCTAAACTCCACAATTGATACTTTGCATTGACCAATGTGCCGTCTGCATTTACACCACCTTCCAGAAGTTGGTAAACCATCCAGGTGAAGTATGCAATGACGCCCAATTGTACGAATACAATCATACTGTTGAAGTTGGCAACAAATCTCGCACCACGAAGGTTAATCGCAGTCATAAAGGCAGTTAAACCAATGACCCAAACCCAATGGTTCATGTCTGGGAAAAGTGCTTCCAGATAAATCACCGCCAGAATGATATTGACCATTGGCGATAACAGGTAATCCAGCAAGGATGACCAACCCACCATGAAACCTACGTTCGGGTGGATGGATTTTTGCGCATAGGTATAGGCCGAACCCGAAGAAGGGTAGCGACGAATCATATGACCATAGCTCAAGGAGGTTAACAAAATTGCAATCAGTGCAAAAATGTAAGAGGTAGGAACGTGGAAGTTACTTTCTTCAGATACCAGACCAAATGTATCAAACAAGGTCATGGGTTGAATATAAGCTAAACCAATAATAATGATGTGCCAGAGTCCCAGCGTTTTTTGCAGTTTAGCTGCCGATTGAGTCCCAGAGATATTAGTCAACGGCGTTATCCTCTTAATCGTTGATCAAGGATCAGTCATATTTATAAGGATCGTTTGAGACGAACGATCCCCCCTACAGTTTTCTATAAAAGTCCGCCAATCTACTTGAAAAGAACGGCTTTTGCTAGCTATTTTTTTGACTTTTGTCCTGCATAAAATGTGCCATTCAAAAATAGAAATCGAATTTTTTCTTATGCAAGATAAAAGCCTGATGCTTAAAAAAACATCAGGCTGGAATTTCGGCTATATTGGCTTATTTTTCAGTAATTACCAAGCCTTTTTTAAGATAGATTTTAAATCTTCCAGGGTGGCTTCTTTCGGGTTATAAATGATGGAACCATCATTCAGGGCTTTCTCTGCCACTTCATCGAGCTGGGCTTCAGAAATCTTACCGGTTTCACGTAATGTACGCGGTAATTTGGTCAGACTGTAAATCCGGTCACGCATGGTCAGAATCGTCGCAATGGTTTTGTCAGCACGTAGATGCGCTGGCGTTTGTGCATAAATATCGGCACCCGCCAAAGGCAGGAGCAGATCTGCAATTTTATCGCCATTGACCTCTTTGTTGTATTCCAGCACATAAGGCAGGAATAAGTTCATGCATAAACCATGCGGCAGGTGTACCACTGCACCCAATGAGTGCCCCAGTGAATGCACAATGCCGACCATCGAGTTGGAAAATGCAATTCCCGCCATGGTCGATGCCTGTGCCAGTTCCAGACGGCCTTGTGCATCGGAAGGGTTGTCGAGCACATTAAATAGATGGGTACTGATCTTTTTGACTGCGGCAGTCGCATAAGCATCCGAAATTGGATTGGCTGCCATGCAGGTATAAGCTTCAACCGCATGTGTCATAGCATCCATCGCGGTCATGGCGGTTAAATGCGACGGCAAGGTCTGGGTCATGCGGGGATCCAGAATCGCAGCATGCGGCATCAGATAATAAGAGGCGAACGGCATTTTGACGTTCTTTTCAGTGTCCGACACGACAGCGACCATGGTTACTTCTGAACCTGTACCAGACGTGGTTGGAATCACAAAGAACGGTTTCAGCGGTTTAGGCAGGTTATGTGCACCCGAATATTTCAGCAGGTCATCACCGCCTTCAGAGACCAGAATATTGGTTGCCTTAGAGGTATCAATGACTGAACCACCGCCCACAGCAATGATCGCATCACAATGATTTTCGCGATACAGTTTTGCTGCACTGCGTACTGTACCCAAGCTAGAGTCGGGTGGGACGTCATCAAAAATCGCTACAATTGCAGCATCCGCCATTTCAAATGCAGCTTCAATCGGTGCCAGCAAATTGTTGGCACGGACGCCTTTGTCAGTAATGATGAGCGGACGTTTGGCCCCCAAAGTCGCAAGTTCAAACGGAATATGTTCTAACGCGGCATGACCGGCAATCACTTTGACCGGACAGAAAAATTCATAATAAGGTTTAGCCATGTTATACACTCCGTTTTAAATAGGATTGAGCGATTTTTAGATAAATACTGCTCGCTTCGCTTAGTTTTTCTTTTAGGCTCAGATTGCTTGGATATTCTTTCACTGCCAGTTGTGCCACCATTTTCGGCAAAATCAGCGCTTCCATTTTATTCAGGCAGCGTACCAGACGAATGGCATTGGAAATATCGCCATCAGCAATCATACGGTCATTGGCAAAAGCCTGTGAGGTGCTTTCCTGAAAAGAAAACACCAAAAAGGCATGGTGCAGATGTTTAAAGGTAATGATCAAATCAGGTGCTTTTTCCAGATTTTTGACCAGTTCCAGTTGTTTGTCCTCAGTGACCCGCGCCACAAAGGCTGGGCCATGCGGAAAGACTTTCATGGAAAGAGTAAAATTTTCTGGAAAATGGGCCACTTCCTGTTTGATTTCTTCATCCACCTGACTTGCCATGACCAGACCTCGGCCAATCACATCCATCATGAGTTTGACATAGGCAAGCTGCAAAGCGGGTTTTACGGATTTAGTTGCAATCACGTGATGATCCCTATCTCAATATTATTGGTTTAGAGTAAATACTCTAATTTATTTGGAGTTGAAATGCAAAGGTTTTATCTTTGCTCGACAGTTACTTGCTTAAAGTACCCACTGTGACGCAAAGTTTCAATAATTTCAGTGCACAACTGGCTGAATTGGGGCGGTTGTTCGAGCAAATCACTCATGCGTACCATTTCCAGTCCTGCATAGCCACAAGGATTGATGGTGTTGAATCCGCTCAGATCACAATCCAGATTTAGGGACAGACCATGGTAGCTACGGCCTTTGCGAATTTTAAAACCGAGTGAGCCGATTTTACGTTCAGCCACATATACACCAGGTGCATCCGGTTTGGCATAGGCATCAATGCCATATTTTTTTAGCAAATCAATCATCAGGTTTTCAGCATAAGACACTAGCGTGCGCACATTCCAGCCCAGACGATTCAAGTCAAACATGAAGTAAGCCACCAATTGACCGGGACCATGCCAGGTCACCTGACCACCACGATCGGTCTGAATCACCGGAATATTGCTCGGCATTAGAATATGTTCCGGTTTGCCTGCCTGACCTTGAGTCAGTACATCCTGATGTTGCAAAATCCACAATTGATCCGGGCTATGTTCATCACGGGTTTCCGTAAATGTTTTCATTTCCAGAAAACGATCTTCATAAGGTGTGAGGTCGTGATATTGACGAATGATCAGCTCGGGCTTTTGCAGCACATCAGTCACAGGGAGTGTCCTTAGTAATTATAAAAACTGATCATAATTATAATGGCTTCGGCATGAAATAGGGGCGAGATCTGCAATATTTAAGCGCTAGCTCAGTCATTGTACAGGCATAAAAAAACACGCCCGGAAGCGTGTCTTTTGTATTTTCGATTACAATGCAGTTTTAATCAGCGGGCAGGCGGCCAAATCTGCATACACTGCATGCACCTGTTCCAGCTCCAGAAAGCGCAGTTGTGCGGTAATGGAGTGATATTTGCCAGTACGTGATGGTGTAATACTTACGCTATCACCTTCAAAATCTGGAAAATGTTTTAGAAAAATGTCGATGACAGCGTGACGCAATTCATCGCCCGCAAGGCCAATCAGTTTAATCGGATAATCCATAGGGAAAACCCAAAGATGTTCTTGAAGTTCACGAGATGGTGTACGGTCTAACATGGTAGTCCCCCTAATTTTAAACGCCTGCAATCATGCAGGCGTTTGGGTCTGTCTTGGCTACTTAAATGGAGACTGATGATCAAATTTCAAGTCTCCACATCAAGTATCAAATCTTAATCATTCTCAAGGAATGAACGTAAGTGTTCTGAACGCGATGGATGGCGAAGTTTACGCAGTGCTTTGGCTTCAATCTGACGAATACGTTCACGTGTTACGTCAAACTGTTTGCCCACTTCTTCCAAAGTATGGTCGGTCGGCATGTCGATACCAAAACGCATTTTCAGGACTTTGGCTTCACGTTCAGTCAGGTTTTCCAGAACTTCACGTGTTGCTTCTTTCAGGCCTTCAGACGTTGCAGCATCAATTGGTGACGTGATGTTGCTGTCTTCAATGAAATCACCCAGATGCGAATCTTCATCATCACCGATCGGTGTTTCCATCGAAATCGGTTCTTTGGCGATTTTCAGTACTTTACGTACTTTAACTTCGTCCATTTCCAGACGTTCGCCCAGTTCTTCAGGCGTCGGTTCACGCCCCATTTCCTGTAGAAGCTGACGAGATACACGGTTGATCTTGTTGATCGTTTCAATCATGTGTACCGGAATACGAATGGTACGTGCCTGATCCGCAATCGAACGTGTGATTGCCTGACGAATCCACCAAGTCGCATAAGTCGAGAATTTATAACCACGACGGTATTCAAACTTGTCTACGGCTTTCATCAGACCGATGTTACCTTCCTGAATCAGATCCAGGAATTGTAAGCCACGGTTGGTATATTTCTTCGCAATCGAAATGACCAGACGCAAGTTCGCTTCAACCATTTCTTTCTTGGCACGACGCGCTTTAGCTTCACCGACGGCCATACGTTTAGCAATGTCTTTAATGCCTTTTACATCAAGGCCAAGCTCTTTCTCGATATCGGCAATTTTTTGCTGGAAGGCCAATACGTCTGGACGTACTTTTTCCAGATAAGCTTTCTGGTCTGCAGGTGTTTTCGCTATCTGCTCATCTAACCAGGCTGGATTCGATTCCTGACCCGGGAAGCTGGTACGGAACTGGGTACGATCCATACGGCCACGACGTACTGCATAGCGCATCACTTCACGTTCTGCACCACGAATCTGGTCATGGGTACCACGAATCATTTCAGAAATGATATCGAATAGACGCGGGGTAAATTTGAACATCATGAATACAGTTGCAAGTGCCTGAAGAGCTTCTTCAGCCTGTTTGCTGTCACGACCATGTTTTTCAATAGTTGCTTTGGTATTCAGCCACGCATTTTCCAGTTCAGTAAAACGCGCTTTAGCAATTTCAGGATCTGGACCAGAATCTGCTTCTGATTCATCATCAGAATCTGCTTCTTCTTCCTCTTCATCATCGTCCAGTTTTACGTCTTTGGTCGATTTTTTCGAGTCAGTCTCATCTTCAGCAAGAACCGCTTCTTCTTCTAGAACTTCAGGAATTTCTTCATCTGATTCAGGATCTAAATAACCTGATAAAAGGTCAGCAAGACGGCGTTCGCCCGCTTCATAATCTTTGTATTCTTGCAGTACCACTTCTACCGCATTCGGCCAGTAAGCAATCGAGTGCAAAACATCACGAATACCTTCTTCGATGCGTTTTGCGATGCTGATTTCGCCTTCACGAGTCAGAAGTTCTACTGTACCCATCTCACGCATATACATACGTACAGGGTCAGTGGTACGACCTGGCTCGTTTTCTACCGATGCAAGTACGGCTGCAGCTTCTTCTTCTGCAACTTCATCCGCCGCTTCTGCAGTATCTTCGAACATCGTATCATCAGATTCAGGCGCGCGATCATGTACCGGAATACCGACATCATTCAGCATCTGAATGATATCTTCAATCTGCTCGCTTTCTGTGATGGAGTCCGGCAGATGATCGTTAACCTCAGCGAAGGTTAAATAACCTTGTTCTTTGCCTCGGCTAATCAGAGCCGCTACTTGAGAAGTAGGGGAAGTCATATCGCTCATCTTTTGCTTACTCTTCGTTGAATCTGTGGCAGTAAAAAACCGTACAATGCTGCACGATTTAAGCTCGTTAAATTTAGTGAATAGCCTACATATTTCATCAGGGAATTCAGCATTAAAGCTGTCTGATAAAATATTTAAAATGAAATTCAGTAATTTAAGATGGGGGTGAATTTGTTGTTTTCAAGTTCATCCCATGCGTGTCTGTTTATGACTCAAAAAAGGAGAATCAAAAAACATAAGGACGCAGGGTGGATTATATCATGGCACACAATTGAGACAGAAAAAACCCCTAATTACAAATTAAAAATACGAAAATCCAAATAAAACTTGACTTGTTATTTTAGGCACGATAAATAGCGCTTAAATCCTTTTACATTTTTCACTCATGAGGAAGTTTTAGTGTCTTCTACAGATTTTGAACTAGATGATAACTTCGGTGAAGATGATGTTAATTTCGATGAGGCTTCTAGCAAGCTCAGTGCTAAAGAGTCGTTGGAAAAACGTCGTCTGATCGATGATCTGCTGACCCAACGTCGTTTAGAGCGCGAACTCAAAGATTTTGATTATGACTTCGACGATGACGACGATTTTGATGACGAAGATTAACGAATTCGGATTTAGCATAGCCTGAATAAATGCTATGCTAAACCTTTCGGTTTTCTAAGTTTGGATGTTAGATGAGTGCTTTAGATTTAGACCTGTTGAGTGAATATCTAGATGGTGACCAAAATGAACATGGTCTAGATTTCGCGGCAACCCATGGTTTCTTATGTGCTATTGCAGTAGGCCCAAAATTCGACAAATGGTTAGACGAACTTTTTGATAGTAATCAAAAGAAAGTGCCTGCAGAAATCATCACTCAGGTGCAAGCATGGTTAGAGTCTATTCGTCAAAGCTTAGCCAATGAAGAAGGGATTACATTCCCGTTTGAAATTGAAGAAGCAGATACTGAATCAAGTTTGGGTGACTGGAGTGTGGGCTTTGTAGATGCCATGTTCCTGAACGAAGACGCTTGGTTTACTGAAGAATTTGAAGAACAACTGGTGGATTTAACCCTGCCAATCATGGTCTTCAGTGGCATTGATGATGAAGATCCACAAATGGAAACTTTCCGTCGCAATGGCCAGTTAATGGATGAACTTGCAGAAGAAATTCCAGAAAACTTAAATGAATTGTATCTGATGTATCACACGCCAGAATAATTCATAAAAAAAGCACCGCAGGGTGCTTTTTTTAGCTTTGGCCTTTTTGCATCTTTGAGATCTACTCGATCCTATCTTCTTTCCAAGCCTGTACGCTTCGCCAGACTATAGCGGGCATAAGCATTGTAGGCGATATGGAACAGTAAGGCATGTAAGGCAATACTTGCAGCCACCAGGAATGAATTTGTTCCTCTTCCTGTATAGGTGATGGTTCTATAAATCTCATCTGTCTGCGGGTTCATCCAGATGACCACAACTAAAAAGATAAACCCGAGTGTCATGGCAATAATCGTGGAGCCCCAGACCAGTTTGTTTTTCTCTTCCTGAGTCGGCAAACGAAGTTCTTTCTTAACAAAGTATCGGGCACTGAGAAAGGCAGAAGCAATCAGGGCAGGAATCAGCAGAATGGCACCCAGATTGAATACATAGATGAGTATGCCTACCAATAGAACCAAGGTCAGATAAACGGTGGCAAAATATTTTAGATAATGCGACATCGTTTTAATCTCCTTAAGGCATCTTCCCTCAGGATGGACGATTTTTACGCTGCTGTCTACGGTAGAAAATCCAGATAATAATTACCACAACAATGGCAATAATCACATAACTGACTTTACTGAAAATTTGCTGCATCAAATGCTGGTTTTCGCCAAAATAAAATCCGACACACGCCAAAAATGTGGTCCAGATGATGGTTCCAAGTGCGCTATAGAACATGAATTTCCAGAAGGGCATATGACTCATGCCGGCAGGAATGCTGATCAGCGAGCGGACGGCAGGAATCATGCGGCCAAAGAACACAATCCGGTGACCATAATGCTCAAACCAACTCAATGATTTTTTTACATCTTCTGATTTAATAAATAAATATTTGCCATAACGATCGACAAATTTAAAAATAGAATCATGGTTAAATTTATAGCCAATCCAGTACAGCAAGGCGGCTGCCAGCAGGGAGCCGATACAGCCGGACATGATTACCCCGACGAGTATTAACTCGCCCTGAGAGGCTGAATAGCCCGCGGAAGGCATAATAATTTCGGAAGGAATTGGCGGGAAGACATTGTCTAGGAACATAAGCAGGGCAATGCCCCAGTAGCCCAGTTGCTCCATGACGGAAATAATCCATTCGGTCAGATTCATATGATTGGCAAAATAAAAAATACTGCCTGTATCCTAAGCAGTATTTTTTGTGCGGTAAAGTCTTGGAATATAAATGATCAGACAGAATCAGCTATGTGTCAGGGTATAAATATAAACTTTACGTAAGAAATAGGCCAAACAGATCGGCAGAATACTCAGCAGGATAAAATGCATGATGCTGGTATTGATATGGTAACCAATGAACAGCGCCAAGATTGCGCCAATAACGGTTCCCAAGATAACGACGAACAGATGTGACTGCTGTTCAAGCTCTTCAGAAATTTGATGAAGTCGTTGCAGCTTTATATTTTCTTTTGGTTGAAATTGAACCAGATTGTCTGAATCTCGAGCAAGTGAGCCTGCCATTTTATATTCCTTTTCAAGTAAAAATTTCAGTTAATAATGAAAGACTTAGCTTGTAAATCACCGTATCATTAGACTAACAATCTTGTTTGGAAAAAAATGAGGTTCTTGGTAAGGAATTGGTAAGAGTTTTATTACTGTTGTGATTTTTATGTAAACAAAAAACCCTCCGAAGAGGGTTTTTATATATTTCATTACAAAAGGCCAAATTAGAGGCGTTTGCGTTTTGCTGCTAAAATTTGTGATTGACGCATACGGAAACCTTCTTTTTGTTTCTCCGAGGTTTTGTCAATACAGTACACACAAGAGACACCATGTTCATAACTTGGGAGGGCAACTTCTTCTGGAAGTAACGGCCAGCCGCAGGCATGACATTTGGTGTTTTGGCCTTCTTCAACACCATGTGTCACGGCAGTACGACCGTCAAACACGAAGCATTCACCTTCCCACATGCTTTCGTCAGCCGGGGTTTCTTCCAGGTATTTTAAAATGCCGCCTTTGAGGTGATACACTTCGGTAAAACCTTCTTGTAGAAGAAGTGAAGTGGATTTTTCACAACGAATACCGCCAGTACAGAACATGGCAATTTTCTTGTCTTTGTGCTGTTCTAGATTATTTTTCACGTATTCAGGGAATTCGCGGAAGCTTTCAGTTTTTGGGTCAATTGCGCCTTTGAAAGTGCCGGCTTTGTATTCGTAATCGTTACGTGTATCAACCAGAATCACGTCATCACGTGCAATCAGTTCGTTCCATTCTTTTGGATCAAGATAGTGACCGACTAAATCACGCGGCTTTACTTCCACACCTAAAGTTACGATTTCTTTTTTTAATTTAATTTTCATTTTACGGAATGGCTTTTCAGAACTGTCTGATTCTTTGTATTCCATTTCGTTAAAACCTTCATTTAGAAGGAACTGGTGAATTTGATCAATCGATGCACGGTCGCCTGCAACCGTACCGTTAATGCCTTCACCTGCCACAATCAGAGTACCGCAAAGGTTGATGGATTTTACCAGGTCCAGAAGACGTTGCTGAAGATCGACAGGATCTTGAACTTCTTTGAATTGATAAAGTGCGGCAACAACCCAACCAGTCGTCGCTTGCTGTTCTACAGGTGCAAGCTGTTCTACAGTAGCGTTCATGGAATACTCCAACGTAGCATGATAATTTGAAAGGCGCATATTTTAGCTTGATTCGAGTGAATAAGCGAGTAAAACGCAAGTCTTTTAACAGGCTTCAATTCATGAGGGAGAGCGTGTATAGTCATGCCCGACCCAGGATTTTGTGCAGTGATGCAGATACTGAAATTTGCAGTATCGTTGGAGTGTGTTTTGAGTTCAGATCGTCGTATTGCGTCTTTAACCCCATGTGCAGGGCGTTGCTCGACCGTATTTGGTGATGCGGTATGTCGTGGTTGCCGCCGTTTTAATCATGAAGTGATTCACTGGAATACGTATAGTGCTGAGCAGCATCGAGCTGTGTGGCAGCGGCTGGATGCACAGCTGGATCAGATTCTGGTGCCGCTGTTACCGCATGCCGATCTTGTCAAGGTACAGGCCTTTATACTGTCGAAACGGGTGCGCTTGCGTGATGATGCTTCCAAAGGGCGCAAGCTGTATCATGCTTTAAAGCTCTGTGAAAAAAATCGGCATTTTACCGACGATAGTGGTTTAGGCATCCATTATAAGCAGGTGCGTCCGCTCTGGGACGAGTTTGAGCGCCGGATCTTGGCCTTGGCTACCGCCAGTTATGATCTGGCTTTTCTGCGGGCAGATGGCATCAGTCAGCATCTGATTCATATACAAGAGGAGGACTAAGTCCTCTTTTTTATACACAAAAACAACAATAACTGAGGGAATAGCATGAATATTAGTGAATATTTCTTATATTGTCTGGCTGTTGTGGTGATGATCGCTACACCTGGCCCAGTGATGTTGCTGGTGGCCAGTGCCGGTTTAAAAGGTGGTTATGCGGCGGCTTTAAGAACCATTTTTGGTACCAATTTCGCCTCTCTGGTGTTAATTGCCTTATCGGTATTTAGTCTAAAAGGTTTGTTGGTCATTAATGCGCAATGGCTGGATGCGATCAAGCTGCTGGGCTGTTTATATATTGGCTATCTGGGCTGGCAGATTTTCCGTGAAGTTATTTTTAAGCAGCAGGAGCAAGCTCAGGAGAATCTAGTTCCTGTGCATGGTGGTTTTCGACAAGGTTTTTTGGTTGGTATTTCTAATCCGAAGGACATTATTTTCTTTGCGGCTTTTTTCCCGCAGTTTATCGGGATTACTCCTGATCTTGATTTAAGTTTAATTATTTTGACTTTGAGCTGGATTCTCCTGGATTTTCTGACTTTGTCTGTGGTGTATTTGGGTTTCAACCACTTATCCCATTCTCGACTCTATCCACATTTGCTGGCATTGTGCGGCATGATTCTGCTCATGATTGCAGGGTACGGAATTTATCAAATCCTGATTTAAAAATGTACAGCATACTTGAACTGTTCCTGCCTGGCATATCCTGCAAAAATCATGCTAAGGTGAAATCAAATAAAAATTGAACAGATTAGCATGTCCAGAACAGTACCATCGCCAGATCGTCCATTTTCCCCGCTGTTATTTATTCAACCTGCTGTGATTCAAATTCTTCAAATCATTGGGCTGGCGCTGATCGCTGTCAGTATCGTGTATCTGCTGGCAGCAAACTGGTGGATGTTGCCCAAATTTGTCCAGCTGTTTATTCCTCAAATTTTATTGCTGGGTTCAGCATTGCTGAGTGTGCGTTTCACTGCGCGGGAAAAGTTAAGACAAAGTCTGGATACTGTATCGGGTCTAATGCTGGGCTTAAGTCTGGCCGTGATTGGACAGATTTATCAGACTGGTGCTGACAGTTATCAGTTATTTCTGCTTTGGGCTTTGCTGTTGCTGCCTTGGCTGTATCGGCCGAATATTGGGATCTTTGCATTATTTTGTGTGGTCAGCCAGTTAGCACTCTATTTTTATTTTAAACAAAGCTTTTGGCTGGTGCGTGCTGAAACTCTTTATCTGCTCGGTCTGAATCTGTTGACCGGGCTAAGTATGATCTATGCCTTACGTTATTATCCGGTTTTGCGCTATCTGTTTATCGCTGTCGTGGTGCTTATTTCAGTAGTAAGTATGTTCCGGTTTATCGACTCGGATTCGATCTGGTATTTGGCTTCGGTGCTGGTTCTGCCTATTTTATTCAGTGTTTATTTCTATACCCGAAAGCAACAGCTTGAAACCAGTTTGCTTGTTGCAGGACTGGCCCTGAGTTTTAGTGTTCTCATTTTTGATCTCACTCAGCAATATTTACATGATTCTGCCGCTGGCTTATTGATACTAGCTTTGCTGATATTCAGCTGGTTCGCAGCTATTACAGGTCTGCTGATCAAGCTGTTGCCCAAGAGCCGGTTTTCGGTCATTCCATTGGCTCTGGGCGCATGGATTGCTGGTGTGATCTTGGCCATGCTGTTGCTGACCTATTGGGGAAATTTTTCGATTCTGATGGGAGTCATTTTTATCGCAGTCGCCTGGTGGTTGATTCGTAGCAAGCCTTCAGTTTTTCTGCGGCAATTGGCTTATTGTTTGTGGGTGTGCGGTCAGGCCGCGGTATTGATTCATACCCAATTACTCACAGAGAGCCTATTACTGATTTGGCTGATACAAGTCGGCATTACGCTGTTGACTATCATGAGTCGTATGCATTGGCTGGTGGTGCTGTTGCAGTTGTTACTTGCACATATACTGGGAATTGCAGTTCTGGCCGAGCAACATGCATTTTTTCAGGATCAGCGCCTGCTGACGTGGATCATGCTGCTGAATTACAGTGTTCTGACTGGAGCTTTGCTTACTGCGAGATACTGGCTCGCTTCAGCTTATGCCAAAAGCGTGAATTTGTGGATGATCGGTATTTTGGCGGTGACGGCTATTTTTCAATGCCTGCTACAATTTGGTGTGGCTCAGCAATTGCAGCCTCGCGGTATGGATGAAGCAATTGTTTTCTATATTTTGCCAGTACTCTGGCTGTTGAGTTTTGTCGGTATTCATCTCAAGCAATTTTCACTGATTCAACTCTGGCTCATTCCAGCAGTGGGAATTCTGCTGATTGCATTGGGTTACTTTGAAATTTTTATCATTCTGGTGTTTATGGCTTGGGCAATGGTGAATCAACAACGATTGATGCAAGCCTTGAGCATTTTGCTGCTGATCTTCTGGTTATGGCTACTGTATTACAATCTGGGACTGAGCTTTTTATTTAAAAGTGTCAGTATTTTTGCCTCAGGTGTATTGGTGTTGCTTCTGGCTTATGTATTGAGTTCACCGAAGTTTCAGTTGAAAGCAGGAGTAGCCTCATGATGAAAAAATTTATGGAGATGCACCTGAGCATTTTTAGCATTGCCTTATTTGCGGGTTTAATCATCCAGCATGAATGGCATCTGGCCAAAAGCGACAGTATCTTTGTCGAGTTGGCACCAGTCGATCCGCGTTCGATCCTGCAAGGGGATTATATGGTGCTGAACTATGATCTGCATTTTAGCGCAGTGGCGGCGGGGAATGGTTCCGAACAGCCAGTTTCTGACATCCGGACTGAAGATTTTAAAAATCAATCGCATGTGATGAGTTATGTGCAGCTGGATCAGCAGCGCAGAGTTATCAAAACCAGTTTTGAACAAAGCACATTAAATCAGTCGGAACGTTCAGCCCGATTAATGCTGAAAAACCCACACAATACTTTTGAGGCTTTATATCCTGCTGCCAATAGTTTCATGTTCGCCGAAGGTCTGGAGCCTTGTTATCGTAATGCCAAATTTGCAGAGCTGAAAGTAAAGGAAAATGGCAAGGCCTTGTTATTTGATTTGCTGGATCAACAATTAAAACCTTTAAACTGTGAAAGCTCTAAAAGCTGGCGAGAGGACAGTTAAACAGGTCAATATTCCAGTATTAAAAAAGCTCGCGATGTGCGAGCTTTTGGGTATCTGGTCTGATCAGATTATGCGACTTGTACCGGAATACAGTTGGCAGTGTGGCTGACTGTATTGTTTGGGTTAGCATAAACCAAACGAGGCTGATGGGCATTCGCTTCAGCTTCAGTGAAATCGCCAAAGGTTGCAATAATCACGATATCACCTACATCGGCCTGATGCGCAGCACCACCATTCACTGAAATGATGCCTGAATTATCTTCGCCACGAATTGCATAAGTTGCAAAACGTTTACCATTGGTCACGTTCCACACATGAATTTCTTCGTATTCACGAATGCCAGCCAAATCCATCAAAACGCCATCAATTGCACATGAACCTTCATAGTGTAGTTCTGCATGTGTAACGTGAGCGCGGTGAATTTTGCATTTTAATAAACGAGATAGCATGGCTAGCGTCCCCTGAGTTGACCTAAGAGTTTGATCATTTGGTTAAATCAATCTTGCTTGCTGTATGGTGAACAATCGAGCAAACGCATTTTGCGCTTAAATAAACTTTCTGGCAAGCGGAATTGTCCAGCAATTTTTGAATGTTTAGTTCGGCTTATATGCGTTGATTTGATTCATGGCTTGCTGTACTTCACCATTCACCAGCATTTTTGTGCGGGCAAGGGCATGGGAAATTGCATCATCCATTAAATTCTGTTCGCTGCTTGGCGCTTTACTGAGCACATGACCAGAAACGCGGTCTTTGGCACCAGGATGGCCAATTCCAATACGCAGGCGATGGAAGTTTGAACCAATATGCGGCACGATATCGCGTAGACCATTATGACCACCGTGACCACCGCCAGTTTTCAGGCGAATGACACCGGGATTCATATCCAGTTCATCATGGGCAATCAGGATCGATTCAGGTGCGATATTATAGAATTTGGCGAAAGGAACAACACTTTTACCGGAAAGGTTCATAAAGGTTGTTGGGAGAAGAAGACGGACGTCTTGACCTTCGATATTGCCACGACCACTAAATCCGTTGAATTTTGGGTCTTTTTTGAGGGTAATGCCATATTGGTCTGCAAGGCGTTCTACGAACCAGAAGCCTGCATTATGGCGGGTTTGGGCATACTCAGAACCTGGGTTACCCAAACCAACAATCAGTGAAATATTTGACACTAATTACACCATTAACACTTATGCGCGTTTGAAGTCAGCGTGCATTGGTGTGTTTTTAGCTGGGTGACGTTGTAACGCTTGGATTTTCACGCTTTCAACTTTACCGTCTACATCAATTTCGATAACTTCTTCAAAGAATGAATTGTTTTCTAAGAATTTAACAAGCTGACGAAGCTCAACAGTAATTGCTACAGGAGCAGCTTCACCACCGTAGATGATTGCAGGAACTTTAGCTTGAAGACGAAGGCGGCGGCTCGCACCTTTCCCTTGAACTGCTTCTTCACGTGCTGCTGCGTTTAATACGAAGTTTGCCATGATAGACATCCTATTTAAGTTAAATGAACCAGACTTGCGACCAGTCTGGTGAGTAAAAGCCCTACCAAATGGCAGGGCTTTGAAAATTCAGCGCTCTATTATAGATAAGAATCGAACATTGCGCTAATAGATTCTTCGTTGTTAATACGACGAATCGTTTCGGCAACCATGCTGGCTACTGAAACCTGGCGAATCTTGCCCAGTGCTAAAGCTTCATCAGAAAGAGGAATGGTATCAGTCACAACCAGTTCATCAATTACAGAATTCTTTAAGTTTTCAAGCGCTTTACCAGAAAGTACTGGATGCGTTGCATATGCAACAACCTTGCGAGCACCGAAAGTTTTCAATGCATCAGCAGCTTTGCATAGCGTACCAGCAGTATCTACCATGTCATCAACGATGACACAATCACGATCTTTTACATCGCCAATCAAATGCATCACTTGTGATTCATTCGCTTTTTGACGACGCTTATCGATGATTGCAAGATCGATATCGCCCATTTGTTTCGCAACAGCACGTGCACGCACTACACCACCGACGTCAGGTGAAACCACCATCAGGTTGTGATGCGATTGTTGACGCAAGTCAGCAAGTAGTGCAGGTGTGCCGTAGATGTTGTCTACAGGGATATCGAAGAAGCCTTGGATCTGGTCAGCGTGCAAGTCGATCATCACAACACGGTCAACGCCTACAGTAGTGAGCATGTCTGCTACAACTTTTGCAGTAATTGGAACACGTGCTGAACGTGGACGACGGTCTTGACGAGCATAACCAAAATAAGGAATCACGGCAGTAATACGACCCGCACTTGCACGACGCAAAGCATCAGCCATCACTAAGATTTCCATCAGGTTATCGTTAGTTGGGGCACAAGTAGGTTGTACGATAAATACGTCTTTACCACGAACGTTCTCAGTAATCTCGACAGCAATTTCACCGTCAGAGAACTGACCTACAGAGGCAGCGCCTAGAGGAATATGTAAGTGACTTACGACTTTTTGAGCGAATTGTGGATGCGCAGATCCACTAAAAACGACAAGATTGGGCATGAAGCACCCTTGGCGGTTGGGATATATGGGAATAGATGGCAGGGGTAGCTGGATTCGAACCAACGGATGCCGAGATCAAAACCCGGTGCCTTACCACTTGGCGATACCCCTAATGCGGCAGAACTTTAATATTTTTGCGGTAAAGTGTCAAGGTAAATTAACAGTCTTACAGCAAATGAGTGTTCTGTCTTTTTTCGAGAAAATGGCAGGGGCGGCTGGATTCGAACCAACGGATGCCGAGATCAAAACCCGGTGCCTTACCACTTGGCGACGCCCCTAATTTGATGACTGTAAGATGGCAGGGGTAGCTGGATTCGAACCAACGGATGCCGAGATCAAAACCCGGTGCCTTACCACTTGGCGATACCCCTAATACAGTACATCTACAGGTGGAAAATGGCAGGGGTAGCTGGATTCGAACCAACGGATGCCGAGATCAAAACCCGGTGCCTTACCACTTGGCGATACCCCTATCTACACTTTAAACTGAACTAAAGGTGATTCTTGTAAACTGTTGACCAGGTAAGCTTTACATGGTGCATTTGCAAGAATATCTTCGATATTCAGATTTTCAGTGACTTCAATAAACACACAAGCACCTGTACCTGTAAGCTTTGCTCTACCGAACTGGTCGAGATATTGCATTGCTTCATCGACTTCAGGATATAAGCTTCTTGCCAGTGGCTCAAAGTTATTTCCAAAATCAGATGGCGTTTCCTGATAGGCGCAAAATTTAGTGCTCTTCGTGTCTCTTGTCAATGCTTTTTGCGAAAAAAGCATTTGAGTGCTGATAAAACAATCAGGTTTTAACACAATGAATTTTTTTTGATCTAAGTCTATGAATGTTAAGTGTTCACCAATGCCTTCAGCCCAAGCATTTTTACCATGCACAAATATCGGCACATCTGCACCCAGTTTAACCCCGAGATCTGCCAGTTGCTCAATATTTAAATCGCACTGCCAGAGCTGGTTTATCACAATCAGGGTCGTCGCTGCATTGGAAGACCCTCCACCCAGACCTGCACCCATCGGGATATTTTTTTCCAGACGGATTTTTAGCCCGCAAGGCTTTTTGGCATAAGGCTTCAACAACTGTATTGCCCGATAGATTAAATTCTGCTGCAGATCGACTGAGGCTAGACCTTCTATCTGAATCGCATCATCAGCGCTTTGTTCAAACTCCAGCCAGTCATACAGGTCAATCAGCTGAAAAATACTTTGCAGTTCATGATAGCCATTTTCACGGCGACCAGTGATATGTAAAAACAAATTCAGTTTAGCAGGCGAGGGAACACGAATCATCATGGGCTGGAATCAGGTCAATTAACGGTTTTCAATGATCATTGTAATACGGTTTTCCGCCCCATTTCCAAGTGACTGCTTTAAAATCAAGCGGTTTGGCATTTTGGCCTGCGCATTATAATTGAGATCGACCGTCCAGCCCTGTTCGATAATCTGGTTAATCCGCTGCGTATCGTCTTTTTGTAATTTTGCAGAGGTAGTTGCAGGGCGGGCTTGTACCCAGTCCACTAAATAACTGATCGGTGCTTGCCAGCCTGTTGCGCGTTGCAGTAATTCCTCGGCAGTTGCGGCCTGAATCAGACCTGTTTTGGCACTGTTTAAGGTTACTTGCCCCGGAGTGCCAGAAATCTGGGTTTTACCGACGCCTAAGATACCGCTGAGCTCAATATCAAATTCTTCCTGCTGTTGTACCCAGGTAAAGAATGCGCTGCCAGTCTGTTGAGGGGTGCGAACGCCAATTTTACCTTGCAGTTGGAATTGATTCTCCGCCTGTACAGACGGAATGGCAGGCGTTTGTGGTTTGATCATCTGCTGACAGCCGGTTAAAAATAAAGCAGTGGCTGCAAAGGCACAGCAGCCCAATTGGCTCAAATTGCGCATAAATTAATCAACTCGTTTTGGTTTGTGGTGCTAACAATAGCGAATTAAGTTGTTTCAATTCTGGGTCATTTGGATGGTTTTGTTGTAATTGTTGTAACACTTGGTGGAAGTGTTGTAGATCACCTTTCATGTACAACGACCGGGCATAACGCACCCCAATCTTCACATTCGGATTCAACTGATAGGCTTTGTATAACACGTCCGCAGCTGTGGCGAAGTCATTTTGTAAATAACAGATATAACCATAGGTATCCAGAATGGATGCCTGTTCTGGTGCATATTCCAATGCCTGTTCGACATAGCGACGTGCTTCTTCGAGACGACGGTTCTGCATCGCCAGGGTATAGGCATAGGCATTCAGATAGGTGGGACTGTTCGGTTCAATTTTAAGTAAAGTGCTGAGTAGTTCATCCAGCTTGTTGCGATCCTGATGGGGATCCAGCAACAGGACTTGCGAATAGACCAGTTCAGGGTCATCCGGCAGATTTTTGCTGGCTTCTTCCAACAGGCGAATCGCAGCTTTTTTATTCTGCATACGAGTTAAAATATCCGCCTGGGCCAGATAGAGGAAGCTGGCATGTTGCGGATAATTCACCCTTTCCTGAGTCAAGAAACGCAGGGCGTCATGCAGCTTATCCTGCTGGGCGAAAATCGAGATCATGTTGCGACGTGAGACAGTGTAAAGACTGCCATCGACCAGCCGATAATAGGCTTTAGCCGTTTCATAATGCTGTTTGCGTTCTGCATTCACCGCCAGATAATAATAGGCTTCATTTTGATACTGGGCAGAATAACGCAGTTCGACCAGATATTTTTCGGCTTTCTCGTATTCTTCCAGGTCTATACTGGTTAGTCCGGCAATAAACAGGGCTTCTTCGGCAGTCGGCCACTTTTTTAGAATGTCTTGAAGTTTTTTCAGCGCCAAAGTCGCTTCGTTCAGCTTGACCAGATATTTGACTTCGGCCAGACGCACATCTAGATTATTGCGGTTTTTACGGCTGGATTTTTCATACCATTGCAGTGTCGCCTGAGTATCGCCGAGTGCATTGAGCAGATTGGCTTTCATCAGGATATAGCCGGTTGCATTCGGCCGTTTTTTTAAGGCGCGGTTAACCGTATTTAAGGCCTGTTCGAGCTGACCATTTTGTGCTTCCAGGCCGGCCACCAGCACCAGAATAGACGGATTGTCCTTGGCTTTGGTGGTGCTCAAAGCCTGAATCAGATAAGTACGATCCTCTGTGCCTTCGGGTGAAATCCCGGCGAGAATTTCTTCCAGATCGGCGCTGTCATCAATTTGCAGGATTTTTTCTAAGGTCTCAGCGGCCAGTTCATATTCATGCGCTTTGAGGGCAATATGTGATAAATAAAATAAAGCGGGGACATCTTGCGGCTCTTGTACCACCCAGTGCGTGGAGATATCTAGTGCTGCCTGCAGATCGTCATGTTCCAGCGCAACATTCAGCGCACGTTGCTTCACTGAAGTGGAATTGCTCTTGATCGCCAGCACCGTATAGTTGTGCAAAGCGGTCGGAATGTCGTGTGCAGCGATGGCAAACTCGGCCATCATACTTTGTTTTATCGCATCATAATTTTGATTTGCATGGTAAACTGCTTCCGCTGCATAGAGATGTGCAGTCGAAGCCATGCTACCCACCAGTAGGAATGTGGTAGAATATTGCTTAATTGTAGGGC
This sequence comes from Acinetobacter lwoffii, assembly GCF_024129595.1. Taxonomy (GTDB): domain Bacteria; phylum Pseudomonadota; class Gammaproteobacteria; order Pseudomonadales; family Moraxellaceae; genus Acinetobacter; species Acinetobacter lwoffii_O. The sequence continues at coordinate 106,333 of NZ_JAMXXS010000001.1, forward strand.
CGTTGATACGGCTAATTGTTTGACGCAATTTTTTATTGATCCAAGTAATGCTTTTTATGACACCGATGTTGCACAATAGCATAAATTTAGTGAAATGATGACCTGATATGTCTTTCTTTGCATTGGGTGTCAACCATCAAACTGCCTCTGTAGAACTGCGCGAACAAGTGGCTTTTAACCCTGAAAAGTTAAGTGCCATTCTTGCCGAGCAAAGCCAACACCCTGAACTGAATGACATGGTGGTGGTGTCTACATGTAACCGGACCGAAGTTTACGCCATGTCTGAAAATGCTGACATGGTGCTGAACTGGCTCGCCCAGAAAAATGGGGTAGATGTCAAACAACTGCAACATCATGTCTATCGTTATGAAAATGCTCAAGCGGTGACGCATCTGATGCGTGTCGCCAGTGGTCTGGATTCACTGATGCTGGGCGAACCACAAATTCTGGGGCAGGTCAAAACCGCACTTTCTCTGGCCAAAGACTCCCATACGGTGTCGCGCAATCTCAACCGGATTTTTGAATATGCCTTTTATGCCGCTAAACGCGTGCGTTCGGAAACGGCTGTCGGCAGTCATGCGGTCTCAATGGGCTATGCGGTGGCGCAACTGGCCTTGCAAGTATTTAGTCATCCGGACAAGCTGACCATTATGATAGTGGCAGCCGGGGAGATGAACAGTCTGGTGGCCAAACACCTTGCAGAGATGGGGGTGGGCAAGATCATTATCTGTAACCGTACCCGCGAGCGTGCGGATATCCTGGCACAGGAAATTGCACATCGGGTTGAGGTCGAAATTATAGGTTTTGATCAGCTTGCAGAAAATCTGCATCGTGCCGATGTCATTTCCAGTTGTACCGGCAGTTTGCATCAAGTGATCCATTTTACCGATGTAAAGGCTGCACTGAAAAAACGTCGTTACCAGCAGATGCTACTGGTAGATCTGGCCGTGCCACGTGATATTGATGCCAAAGTAGAAAGCTTGGATGGGGTTTATCTATATGGGGTCGATGACCTGCAAAGCGTGATTGAGGAAAATCTGGCACAGCGCCGTCAAGCGGCTGTTGAAGCCGAGATCATGGTCAATCAGTTGGCTACAGAACTGATGACCCAGCAAAAGGTCAAACAGGCCGGGGCGACCATTCATGCCTACCGTGACCACGGGGAAACATTACGTCAGGAAGAATTGTCACTGGCAATGCAGCGAATTGCCAAGGGCGAAAAGGCAGACATTGTACTGGCCGAGTTTTCGCATCGCTTAACTCAAAAACTGTTGCATCCAACCTCTATTGTGCTGCGTGAGGCGGCCAAAGCAGAAGATCCTGCCTATTTTGAGCTGTTGCAGGAAGAACTGGGCAATGTAGTCGCGAAACGTCGTAAATCCAGGCATTCGTTTTAATCAGCATAATGAGAAGCTTGGTTCCTTGCTGATTTATACTTCAACATAAAACCCAGCCTGATTATTTGAGAAAATTATAAATAATAATGTGAGCTAGCACCGACTTACTTTGATTCAAAAGAATCAATAATTTGAAAAATCAGTCTTCTAACAGGGTCATCGAGCGTTTGCGATCAATCTCATAAATCTGCATTTTCAGGTTTTTCATTTCAGCAATGCTGCTAAATTTCTTGGACTTAATCTTGTTTTTTAAACACTGATATTGCAGTTTGGTTGAAAAATCAGCCGCGAGCTTATCGGCCTGTTCCGGCGATGAGGTGTAATCGCTGACATTGGCATGCTGCAGAATATGCTGCAGTTCATGATGATGGGCTGCGCAGGCACCGAGCACATAATAGATCGACAGTTCAGGATCATCCGGCAAGTCATCAAAAATCACATTCAGAATATTCAAAATCTTAAACAGCAACTGATCTTCCGCTACTAGCGCGCGCAGTGGTTCAAAATGAATATACAGATAAGGATGATTCATCAAGATCGCAATCACATATTCTTCAGCATCAATTTTGGTACTAAAGCTTAAAGATGCATCTGTATTGACCTTAGGTTGCCATTTACGATTAAAGCCCAGTTTTTCGCGGAAAAATTGCTGCAGCAGATAACGGAAGGAGCCGTGTTTGGGCAGTAATTCGGTCAGATTTTTTAGTTCACCCATAACCTGACTCTTGCCTTCTGGGGTGGTGATATCCTGATTTTGGGTCAGATGGGCAAACACGAAGTCCGACATCAACGGTGCCTGATCCAGCAAGCGTCTGAAGTTTTCTATCCCTTCACGGCGGATCAATGAATCTGGGTCATGGTCAGCGGGCAAAACAAAGAACTTCAGCTCTCGGCCATCATTCAGCAGGGGCAGGGCAATGTCCAAGGTACGGCGCGCTGCTTTTTGACCGGCAGCATCCCCATCAAAGGCAATGGTCAGCCGGTTGCTCTGCTTGAACAGAATATTCAGGTGGTCGGTATTACTCGCTGTGCCTAAAGTCGCCACTGCGCCATGAATGCCATATTGCTGAAGCGCAATCACATCCATATAGCCTTCGACCATCAGCCATTCTTGGGCTTTCTGTTTGCGGCCCTCATAGAGGCCGTACAGCAACTGGTTTTTATGGAAGACTTCAGAATCTGGCGAGTTGATGTATTTCGGCTTGATCTCGTCATTCAGGGCACGGCCGCCAAAGCCGACCACACGGCCCTTGGTATCACGGATCGGGAAAATCACCCGTTCACGCAGCAGGTCAAAATCACGGCCACTGTCGCTGGTACGAATCAGACCAAGGAGTTTTAAGCCCTCAATATCCTGAGGAAAGGCTTTTTTCAGATGTTGCCAGTCTTCAGGCGCATAGCCTAAGCGCCAATAGGCAATGGTTTCTGCAGTCAGACCACGTTGCTTAAAATATTGTTGGGCACTCGGGCTGTTGGGTAACTGGCGTTCATAGAACTGTGCAATATTTTCCAGCAGATCGTAGAGATTACCGTCTTGCTGAACTTCAGCCATGGGCAGGTGTTCAAATGAAGCAAAAGGGTCACCATAAAAATCCTGTTCGGATGCCTGAAACTCTGCAAATGGGTCAAAACTCGCCGTAGATGCAGCACTATTATTTTCTGTTACTGCATTATTTTGTTGCGGCTGAGCTTGTGGTGCCGCTTGAGCAGGCGCAATTTTGGGCTTGGCTGCTTCACGTTTATATTTTAATTTATTGGAATCGGTATTGTCTTTAGGCAGTTCGATGCCGGTCTGACTGGACAGGTCTTTCATCACTTCGACGAAATTACGGCTGCCAATATCCATTAAAAAACGGATGGCATTGCCGTTGGCCTGACAGCCAAAACAGTGAAAATACTGTTTATCACGATAGACGTGGAAAGACGGTGATTTTTCCTGATGAAAAGGGCAGCAGCCTGAATAGGTACGGCCCGTTTTTTTCAGTTTTACGAATTGACCAATCACATCGACAATATCGGTGCGATCGAGAATCTGATCAATCGTATGTTGAGGAATGGCCATGGTCTGCTGAGCTTCTCGTGCTGGTATCTAAGGTCTAAATCACTGAAAAAATGAAAATAGTCTGGTTGAACATTGAATATTTTAAGTTCCTTTGTATACCTTTTGCACGATTCGTTCAAGCCTGGGCCAGACAATGCAAAAGGGCAAGTATGATACCTTGCCCTTGAGGAAAATGCACCTGTAAAGCGCTGTCTTATTTGCTGATGCTGCCGGACTTGTTTAGTCTTATTCAGCCGTTTTAGGACGATCCAGCAAACCAAATGAAATGCGATTGGTGATGCTGCGCTTTTCAGTTTCTGGTGCATCTGACTGTGCATCGGTGTCGGTTACAGTCTTGGCTTCTTTACCAAAAATACCCAGTGTCGCACGGTTAAAGAAACTGCTTTCGCTACGCGCTGCACGCAGATTTACCGTACCATCTGATTTCACCAGATTTGGATAATTCAGCTTTAATACATCCACATATTGCTGAGAAGTCGCTTCATCACCTAGCTGAGCATAGCCATAAGCAACCGTTGCCAGTGCTTCTGGAATCTGCGGAGTTTGAGGATAATGTTCAATTACCCATAAGCCACGCTCAACTGCTGCCAAGTAAGCCTTACGCTTGATGTTAAAACGTGCTGCATTCATTTCATGCTCAGCCAGTTCCTGACCGATAAACTGCATACGCTGTGCGGCATCGACTGCATAGGTGCTAGATGGATAGCGGCGAATGAAATCAACAAAATTCTGGTAAGCCACTTTCAGGTAGCTGACATCACGATGCGACTGTTTCAGTGAGGTATAACGTAGCAGGCCGTTATAGTTCTGTTCCATATTGGCGACACCGCGTACATAGTAAGCATAGTCGACATTTGGATGTTGCGGGTTCAGACGGATAAAACGCTCTGCCAGTGCAACCGCACCTTCATAATCTTTTTGCTGGAATTTCACATACAACAGTTCAAGCTGCGCTTGCGGGGCATACTGACTGGTCGGGAAATAAGTTTCCAGCGCTTCTAACTGTTTTGCTGCATCGGTATATTGATTACGATCTAGCGCTTTCTGTGCTTTTTGAATATAAACCTGTTCGCTAGATTCTGGACCTTTATCCACGACTTCTTTTTTTGGATTACTGCTACAGCCTACCATTGCCGATGCAATGCCTAATGTCACAGCAAGCATTGTCATTTTATAATGTGGTAGCGACATAAAAATTCCTCTGTTAATACGGGCAATGAGCTACAATTGCACTATTAAACCACTTTTGTCTGAATGAGCAAATGAGTCAAGCACAATCTTCCAATTCTAATATCCCTGATACTGATTTCAATTTACTTGAAGATTCTGAGGATGCAGATAACCATACTTCAGAAGCAACTGCAACACGTTTATCGTTGCAATTTCAACTGGATGAAACTTATATCGGGCAACGGATCGACCAGATTGCCGCAATGGTCTGGAGCGATTTTTCTCGAGAAAAATTAAAGCAATGGATTAAAGATGGCAATTTATTGGTGAATGGTCAACCGGTTAAGCCTAAATTTAAAAGTGATGGTTTTGAAACCCTGACTTTAAATGTTGAGCTTGAAGCGCAAACGCGCAGTCTGCCGGAAGACATTCCACTGGACATCATCTATGAAGATGACGATATTATTGTCATCAACAAACCAGTCGGTATGGTGGTGCATCCGGGTGCTGGCAATAGTTCTGGCACCTTGGTGAATGCTTTATTGCATCACTATCCGAAATCGGCTGAACTGGCGCGTGCAGGTCTGGTACATCGTATCGATAAAGACACCAGCGGTCTGTTAGTCGTTGCCAAAAATCTGGAAGCACAGTTTTCTCTTAGCAAACAGCTTGAGAAAAAATCAGTATATCGCCTGTATGACCTGGTGGTTTACGGCAATATTATTGCTGGCGGTACCATTGATGAACCCATCAAACGTCATCCGGTAGATCGCGTGAAAATGACTGTACTTCCAGGCGGTAAAGACGCAGTGACACATTACAACGTCAAAGAGCGTTTCCAGCACTTCACCCGTGTTCAAGCCCGTCTGGAAACTGGTCGTACCCATCAGATTCGTGTGCATTTTAGCTATATCGGCTTTGGCTTGGTGGGCGATCAGGTGTATATGCCGCGTGTCCGTATGCCAGCAGGTGCATCACAATTGCTAGATGATACTTTACGTGGCTTTAAGCGTCAGGCCTTGCATGCAGCGAAACTTGGTCTGACCCATCCGCGTACCAAAGAGGAAATGACCTTTGAAGCGCCGTGGCCGGAAGACTTTGCCAATCTGGTTGAAGTGCTGCGTACCGAAAACAAAGCCTATTAATCTTTTTATTTAGCTCGCGTCAAAGCAAGGAATCGAGATGCAATTTGTACCAGGACTTCCACAAGGTGTGTATGTCGGCCAGACTCGCGTTCACCATGCGAAAGTACAGCCATCCGCACAGCCTGAGCTTGCAGGTTTTAACTTGGCCTTGCATGTGCAGGATAATGCGCTACGGGTACAACAGCATCGTATGGCTTTATTGCAGGATTTCGCTGCCTTTGGCGTAGATAAGATTACCTGGATGACCCAGACGCATAGCACCATTTGTCATAGCATTAATGAGCAGATGCCATTTACCGCACTGGTCGGAGATGGTCTGGTGACGCAGCGCAAGGTGCATGCCTTGATGATGATGACTGCAGACTGTTTACCTGTAGTAATGGGGAATGCGAAAGGTACGGAAGTTGCCAATTTGCATGCTGGTTGGCGTGGTCTGGCGGGTGGAATTGTTGAAAATACCATTGCCGCCATGCAAACTCCGCCGACCTGGGCCTGGCTCGGGGCAGCTATTAGCCAGCCTTGTTTTGAAATTGGCACTGAAGTAAAAGCGGCTTTTTGTAGTAAATATCCTGAACTGGACAGTGCATTTCAGGCCGGTGAGCAGGCAGGTAAATATTATGCCGACCTGTATGCGATTGCGCGTTATATCTTGCAGCAACATGGCATAAATACCGTATTGGGTGGGGATCAGTGTTCTTATCGTCAAGCAGAGGAATACTTTTCTTATCGCCGTGAGCCAAAAACAGGGCGTATGGCGACATTCGTGTTTATGGCATGAAAATGTTAAACTTAACTGAATTTTTTGGCTTTTGAGCGTTATGTCCCTATCTTCCAAATCTGTTGCGATTGTTTATCACAGTCCTTATGGACACACGGCTAAAGTGGCAAATTTTATTGCCGATGGTGCACGGGAAACCGGTGTTCAGGTGCATATGATGAATGTCGAACATATAGACTGGGATGTACTGGACGCCGCCGATGCAATTATCTTTGGTTGTCCGACCTATATGGGCAGTCTGACTTCTGCCATGAAGCTGTTTATGGAACAGTCTTCCAAGCGCTGGCTGGCACGTAGCTGGCAGGGTAAGCTGGCAGCAGCCTTTACCAATGGTGGTGGACTCAGTGGCGACAAGCTGGCGGTCTTGCAGCAAATCAATCTGTTTGCCATGCAGCACGGTATGCTATGGAGTGGATTGCCATTGATGCCGACAGGTCGTGCAGTGACGGATCTGAATCGGATGTCGAGCTTCTTGGGGCTTATGACCCAGTCAGATAATGCGCCGGTAGAAGTAACCCCACCGGAAGGGGATTTAAAAACCGCGCTCTGGTTTGGGGAATATATTGCCCTGACTCTGGCAAGACTGGGCGGCAAAGCTTAAAGTTATAAAAAAACCTCCAAATGCGGAGGTTTTTTATATTCAATTTTTAATCCATTATTTATGGAAAATTCGTGCTTTATCACGTTGCCAGTCACGGTCTTTTTCAGTAGCACGTTTGTCGTGTAACTGCTTACCTTTGACCAGAGCAATTTCCAGCTTGGCATGTGGACCTTTCCAGTAGCAGGCCAGTGGTACGCAGGAATAACCTTTCTGGTTAATCGCACCCATCAACTTTTCAATTTCACGACGATTCAGCAGCAACTTGCGGGTACGGGTAGCTTCGGGCACCACGTGTGTTGAGGCACTCAGCAAGGGCTGAACCTGTGCACCAAATAAGAATGCTTCACCATTTTTAAAGGTAATATAACTTTCTACGATGGTCATGCGACCGGCACGCATTGATTTGACTTCCCAGCCTTTTAATGAAAGCCCCGCTTCAAATTTCTCTTCAATAAAATAATCGTGGCGGGCACGTTTATTCAGTGCAATGGTACCGCCATTATTTTTTTTTACTACAATAGATGCTTTCGCCATAATCTGATACTTCCAAACGTGCTGCTATTGTACCGCAACTAGAAATAAGGTGAAGTTTTTTAAATTAATGAGGATTATTCACCAAAAAAACAAGTTTTTGCTAAAATAAGATTCTACATAACAAACAGAGTACAAATGGATGTCTAAAACTCGTGTGATTTATCCGGGGACTTTTGATCCAATTACCAATGGACATATTGATTTGGTAACACGCGCAGCGCGAATGTTTGATGAAGTCGTAGTGGCGATTGCCATTGGTCATCATAAGAATCCGGTATTCAGTCTGGAAGAGCGTGTCGCATTGGCGAAAGAGTCATTGAGTCATTTGGACAATGTTGAATTTGTAGGCTTTGATGGTTTGCTGGTTAATTTTTTCCGTGAGCAAAAGGCGACTGCTGTATTACGTGGTTTGCGTGCAGTGTCTGATTTTGAGTACGAATTTCAGCTGGCCAATATGAACCGTCAGCTGGACTCCCACTTTGAAGCGGTATTTTTAACTCCTTCAGAGCAATATTCTTTTATTTCATCCACTTTGGTGCGTGAAATTGCTCGACTAAGAGGTGATGTAACCAAGTTTGTACCACCAAACGTGGTTGCTGCCTTCGAGCGTAAACTTCAACAAGGTTGGTAGCGTGTCTTTATATATCACCGATGAATGCATTAACTGTGATGTCTGTGAACCTGTATGCCCGAATGAGGCCATCTATATGGGTGAACTCATTTATGAGATTCATCCAGATTTATGTACAGAGTGCGTCGGACATCATGATCAACCGCAGTGCCAGTTGTTCTGTCCGGTGGATTGTATTCCACTGGATCCGAATCATGTCGAAACGCAGGAACAGCTGCAAGCCAAGTATGAAAAACTGACTGCTCAAAAAACATCAAGCAATTAGTCTCGATATTTGATACTATGCCGCTCGAAGTGAGCCAGACGATCGCTGCTGTGGAAATCTCCGTGATTGAAGCAGGGGAGGAAAGTCCGGGCTTCATAGGGCAAGGTGCCAGGTAACGCCTGGGCGGTGCAAACCGACGGCAAGTGCAGCAGAGAGAAGACCGCCTTCATTATGTTTTCGAGCAATCGGAATCGGAGGTAAGGGTGAAAGGGTGCGGTAAGAGCGCACCGCATGGCTGGTAACAGTTCATGGCGAGGTAAACCCCATCGGAAGCAAGACCAAATAGGAATCCATTAGGCATGGCCCATGCTGGATTCGGGTAGGTCGCTTGAGCGCATGAGTGATTGTGCGCCTAGAGGAATGATCGTTCACGACAGAACCCGGCTTATCGGCTCACTTCAACAAATTTTGATCAAACAGCACAATATGGGGTTGACGTGATTTACAGAAAATCCCATAATGCGCGCACAGTTTAAGGCTATGTAGCTCAGTTGGTTAGAGCACCGCACTCATAATGCGGGGGTCACAAGTTCAAGTCTCGTCATAGCCACCATATTCTGAAAAAACCCACTCCGATTGAGTGGGTTTTTTTATGTCTAAAATTAAAATAATTTAAATAAAGGTAGTTTTGAAGAGAAAATAATTTATTGGTTTGTTATTGTCTTTTTCATGAATTTTGATAGATATCTAGAGTTCATAGGTCAATAAATTAAGGGTGTTCAATAAAATAGTGTTTATTGAAAACCCTTAACTATTTGTTATTTACCGCAAGCAGGGCATTTATCATGTCCTTCGAATGGACCAAAATGTATGCCTTGCTGTTTGCTATTAAATCGCTCATTTAAGCTTTCCATACTAGTATTTAATGTGGACATGATAAGTTTACGTAAACGCATTTTTTCAGAAGGTGGTAAAGATTGAATATCTCTAATAATTTGTTCTACAGTAGCCATCTGATTTTTCCTTGTTAAAAATTTGAACAGTTATCACAATTTTCAGATTTTTGTGGTTTAAGTGATTTTGGTTGTATTTTACATATTGGACAAACAATTTGAAAATTAAATAAAGTCCTTCTCATAGCATAGCGTTTTTCTTTATCTGTAATGTTTTGTGCTATATCTTCACTATTATATCGATTCTCTTTTTCTAGAAGACGTTCAATGAAAGTTTGTGGAATGGTTGCATCTTCTTTTGCTTGCTTTAAGTCGGAATGTATTTCTTCTTGTCGCTTTAAAGCTGAAATAGAATATTGATATTTGTCATCCCATTTGCTAATTATTGACCATAGAAAAACAATAACCTGAATTATTCCAAGAACAATGGCAATCGTTTTTAAATAAAGATTTATCTCACCAAATCCTAAAAAAATTAATCCAATTATTAAGGGTATTGCTAGTCCTACGAAATTTAATACTCTCATTTTTAATGAAAGTATTTTTACTCTTGCCTCAAAAATTCTTGCCGTTCCATATGTTTGATAAATTTTTTCTTGTAAAGTATCCATTTAAAATTAAGCCATTTAACTTAATATTAATTATATAGTTTTTTTATTTTTTAGGTACTCATTAATAATTTTTAAATCATCCGTCTGCAACTGCTCGCGCATTTTTAAAAACTGCTTTTCATCTATATCATAGATTTTTAGAGAGAGTACTTTTTCTATATCTTCTTGTGGAAAACGGTATTTAATAATTTTTGCAGGTACACCACCAACTACAGCATAAGGCGGTACGTCTTTAGTGACTACTGCACCTGTTGCCACCACAGCACCTTCACCCAGCTTTACACCTTGCATAATCATGGCACGAGAGCCAATCCAGCAACCATCACTAATAATAGTATCGCCAGCAGGCACAAAACTGCGTGTATCGAACGGAAACGCAGAAATCCAGTCGGTACGGTGCAATTGGTTGCCACCCATCATAATCACACATTCTGCGCCGAAACAGACGAAATTGCCGATATAGAGCTGATCAATCGGCTTCTCTGCTGTCGCAGGCTTGTCATGCAAATAACGCACCACACAGCGCTCAAAACCTTGATCCCAAAAGGCTGAGTAGTATGAGTAATTCCCTTTAATGTGAATATTCGGATTTTTCACCGTTTTCGAAATAAACTCGAACTCACACCAATGCTTTACAGGAGAATTAATTAACTTTTCAGCCATAAGGGGGATACAAAAAATAGTGAATAAGAAATTATACCTAATCGGTGTTTAAACTTGCTGAATAATATCTAAAAGACATTCGCGCACGCATAAAACAATGATTAAGCTGTGGTCGATGCTGGAGGAATACGAGCAATCACCTTAATTTCAAAATCAAAACCTGCTAACCACGTGACACCTACAGCTGTCCAATTAGGATAAGGCTTTTGCGTAAACACCTGATTTTTAACTTTCATGATGCTTTCGAACTGCTGTTCTGGATCAGTGTGAAAGGTGGTGACATCAACAATATCATCGAAAGTACAACCAGCCGCTGCCAAAGTTGCAGCTAAGTTTTTAAAAGCCTGTTCTACCTGTTTCTCGAAATCTGGTTCAGGAGAACCATCTTCACGGCTACCGACCTGACCAGAAACAAAAAGTAAGTCTTCCGATTTGATCGCAGCAGAATAACCATGCTGTTCATAGAGGGCATGGCGGTCTTGGGGAAATATCGCAGTTCTAGTCATGTCTATTCTCATTCAATATCTAATTTATCAGTGAGTGAAAGCAACTTAACTTTCACATACGCATCGTATGTAAACATAATTGACATACGGAGCGTATGTCAATTAAAATTTTTATGATGATGAGGTAAAGTAATTCATGTCTGTTCGTGAACAAAAAATGGCGGAAACCCGCAAGAAATTAATTGAAGTGGCACGCCGTGCATTTGCAGCATATGGCTATGCTGGCACTTCAATGGATAAGCTCACGGCAGAAGCAGGATTGACCCGTGGTGCGCTGTATCATCATTTTGGTGATAAAAAAGGCTTATTTGCTGCGGTAGTTGATCAAATCGATTCGGAAATGGCTTCATCTGCCCAGCAGCATCTGGAGCAGCCTGATGATCTTTGGGATGGTTTGATGCTAGAAGGGCGGACCTATATTCAAAATGCCTTAAATCCGGAATTCCAACGCATTGTGTTGCGTGATGGACCGGCTGTGCTGGGTGATCCTGCACATTGGCCAAGTCAAAACAGATGTTTGCAGTCCACGCGTGAATGTGTTGAGCAATTATTGGTAGCAGATCGAATTAAAACAGTTGATCCGGAAGCTGCTGCGGTATTTTTAAATGGTGCTGCAATGAATGCAGCACTCTGGGTGGCTTCTAGCGAACATCCTGAGCAGGTACTCACTGAGGCCTTATATGCATTTAATTTATTTGCATCGGGGTTTTTAAAAGAAGCACAGAGTTAATCCGTTTGTAGGAAGCGGATAAAGGTAAAAAACCCCTCAATCGAGGGGCTTTAAATTAAACAGCTTTAAATTTTAAAGATATTCAACTTTCACAATTTCGTATTCAACTTCACCGTTTGGTGTATTGATTTTCACATCGTCGCCTTCGTTTTTACCTAAAAGACCACGTGCAATTGGCGAGTTCACAGAGATCTTGTTAATCTTAAAGTCTGCTTCGTCATCACCTACAATTTTATAGGTTTTCTGTTCTTCAGTATCCAGATTTTCAATCGTGACCGTTACACCAAAAACCACACGACCATTCTGTTCAAGTTCTTTTACGTCGATCACCTGAGCTGCACCCAGTTTGCCTTCGATGTCCTGAATACGACCTTCACAGAAGCCTTGCTGTTCACGTGCTGCATGGTATTCTGCATTTTCTTTTAAGTCGCCGTGTTCACGCGCTTCTGCAATTGAAGCTGTGATACGTGGACGATCCACTGTTTTCAGTTGGTGTAATTCTTTCTCTAAGGCAATTTTGCCTTCAGGTGTCATAGGATAACGTTGCATGTTGTCCCTCAAAAGTCAGTTGAAAGATATAAAATCTATAAATAAAAAAAAGCCCGCCACCAAGAAGGTGGCGGGACTTCTTGGAAGTGAATTAACCTTTAGTTAGGTCTTGCAAACGATATACATCCATCGGCAATTTAATTGCTAAAGCTTGGCATACTGCATCCGCACCATTCAATGTAGTTGTGTTATACACTTTACCTTGAAGTGCTGAACGACGGATCGAGAATGAGTCTTCTTGTGCCTTTTTGCCTTCAGTCGTGTTAATCACAAGGTGGATTTCGCCGTTTTTAATACGGTCCACAATGTTAGGACGACCTTCAGTTACTTTATTGACACGTTCACATTCAAGACCAGCATCGCTAATCACTTTAAATGTACCATCAGTTGCAAGAATCTTGAAGCCTAGGTCAATCAATTGTTTTGCGATACCAGCCGCACGTGGTTTATCAGAATCACGTACAGAGATAAATGCGTGTTTCACTTCGCCTTCAGTTGGAAGACCTGGTAAACGCTCATTTGCACCTAAAACAGCTTTATAGAACGCTTCACCAAATGTTTTACCAACGCCCATCACTTCGCCAGTCGATTTCATCTCAGGGCCAAGGATCGGGTCAACACCAGGGAATTTGTTGAACGGGAACACTGCTTCTTTGACAGAGAAGTGCTCAGGAATAATCTCAGTTGTGAAGCCTTGCGACTCAAGAGATTGACCAGCCATGCAACGTGCAGCAACTTTCGCTAAAGATTCGCCGATACACTTAGAAACGAATGGCACAGTACGAGACGCACGTGGGTTCACTTCCAAGATGTAAACATCTTCACCTTTGACAGCAAACTGAACGTTCATCAAACCGATTACGCCAAGCTCTTTTGCCATCGCCACAGTTTGACGGCGCATTTCGTCCTGAATCTCTTTAGATAGAGAATAAGGAGGAATTGAACAAGCTGAGTCACCTGAGTGAATACCCGCTTGTTCAATGTGCTGCATGATACCGCCGATCACTACGTCTTTACCGTCAGATACGCAGTCCACGTCAACTTCGATCGCGTCATCTAAGAAACGGTCAAGAAGAACAGGCGCTTCGTTTGATGCTTGAACCGCATCACGTAAGTAGCGTTTGAGTTCTTCGTCGTTGTACACGATTTCCATCGCACGACCACCAAGGACGTAAGAAGGACGTACTACAAGCGGGTAGCCGACTTTAGATGCTTCAGCCATACCTTCTTCAGCAGATTTTACAATGCTGTTGTTCGGTTGACGAAGTTGCAGACGTTGAATCATTTGCTGGAAACGTTCACGGTCTTCTGCACGGTCAATCGCATCAGGTGATGTACCGATAATTGGCGCACCGGCTTCTTCTAGAGCACGAGCCAATTTCAAAGGTGTTTGACCACCGTACTGAACGATAATGCCTTTCGGCTTCTCGATACGTACGATTTCTAAAACGTCTTCTAAAGTGATTGGTTCGAAGTACAAACGATCTGATGTGTCGTAATCCGTTGAAACTGTTTCAGGGTTACAGTTCACCATAATGGTTTCGTAACCGTCTTCACGCATCGCAAGGGCAGCGTGTACACAGCAGTAATCGAATTCGATCCCTTGACCAATACGGTTAGGACCACCACCAATCACCATGATCTTGTCTTTCGCAGACGGATTAGCTTCACACTCTTCATCGTAAGTTGAGTACATGTAAGCTGTATCAGATTCGAATTCTGCAGCACATGTATCGACACGTTTGTAAACTGGAGTTACGCCCAGGTTCCAACGATGTTTACGGAATTGCTTTTGTGAAATACCCATCAAGTCTGCAATGCGAAGATCTGATAAACCTTTACGTTTGAATCCACGGATGTTGTCCGCATTCAAGTCGCCAAAACCTAAAGTTTTGATTTGGTTTTCAGTTTTGATGATGTCTTCGATTTGAATTAAGAACCAGCGGTCAATGTTCGTTGCAGCGAATACTTCGTCTAAAGTAAAGCCGTGACGGAATGCATCGCCCACGTACCAGATACGCTCTGGACCTGGCACTTTAAGTTCTTGCAAGATTTTGTCGCGCGCGCCTTCAGCACCCACTTCAACCTTTTCGTCAAAACCAGAAGCGCCCACTTCAAGACCACGAAGGGCTTTTTGTACAGATTCCTGGAAGTTACGGCCAATCGCCATCACTTCACCGACAGATTTCATCTGAGTCGTCAGTGTCGCATCAGCTTGTGGGAATTTTTCGAAGTTGAAACGAGGAATCTTGGTTACAACGTAGTCGATTGCAGGTTCGAACGATGCAGGCGTTGTACCGCCAGTAATGTCGTTTTTCAACTCATCAAGGGTATAACCTACAGCCAGTTTCGCTGCGATTTTTGCAATCGGGAAACCAGTTGCTTTAGAAGCAAGTGCAGATGAACGTGATACACGTGGGTTCATCTCGATCACGACCATACGACCAGTATTTGGACAAATACCGAACTGTACGTTAGAACCACCTGTTTCAACACCAATTTCACGAAGAACTGCTAGAGAAGCGTTACGTAGTAACTGGAATTCTTTATCTGTAAGCGTTTGAGCAGGGGCAACAGTGATTGAGTCACCAGTGTGTACGCCCATTGGATCAAAGTTTTCAATGGTACATACAATGATACAGTTGTCGTTTTTGTCACGAACAACTTCCATCTCGTATTCTTTCCAGCCAATTAAAGATTCATCAATCAATAATTGTTTAGTCGGAGAAAGATCGAAACCGCGTTCACAAATCTCGATAAATTCTTCTTTGTTGTATGCGATACCGCCACCAGAACCACCCATGGTGAATGATGGACGGATAATTACTGGGAAGCCGAAACGTGCTTGAATTTCTAAAGCATGTTCCATTGACTCAGCAACGTCAGCTTTTGGACATTCAAGACCAATTTTACGCATTGCCTGGTCGAACAGTTTACGGTCTTCAGCTTTTTCAATCGCTTCTTTGGTTGCACCGATCAATTCAACATTGAATTTCTCTAAAATGCCGTGCTCATCGAGGGCAAGGGCACAGTTCAATGCCGTTTGACCACCCATGGTTGGAAGAACAGCATCTGGACGTTCTTTCTCAATGATCGCTGCAACAGTTTGCCAAGTAATTGGCTCAATGTAAGTTGCATCCGCCATGGTTGGGTCGGTCATGATGGTCGCTGGGTTCGAGTTGACCAAAATAACGCGGTAACCTTCTTCACGAAGGGCTTTACATGCTTGAGCACCTGAGTAGTCAAACTCACATGCTTGACCGATGACAATCGGACCAGCACCAATAATCAAGATGCTTTTAATGTCAGTACGTTTAGCCATGATGCTTCCTTAATTACTTCTTAGATGCTTCGATAAGTTCGATGAAATGATCGAACAATGGTGCGCAGTCATGTGGACCCGGGCTTGCTTCAGGGTGACCCTGGAAGCTGAACGCAGGTTTGTCTGTACGATGAATACCTTGGTTGGTGCCATCAAACAGTGAGCGATGCGTTACACGCAACACATCAGGCAGATTGCTTTCATCGACTGCGAAGCCATGGTTTTGAGAAGTAATCATCACTGTACCATTATCTAGATTTTGTACAGGATGGTTAGCACCGTGGTGGCCGTGAGGCATTTTTAAAGTTTTAGCACCACTTGCAAGCGCAAGAATCTGGTGACCCAGACAGATACCAAATACTGGAATTTCAGTAGTTTCTACAATTGTTTTTACAGCTTCAATTGCGTAGTCACATGCAGCCGGATCGCCAGGGCCGTTCGAAAGGAACACGCCATCTGGATTCAGTGCAAGTACATCAGCAGCAGGAGTTTGCGCCGGCACAACAGTCAGTTTACAACCGCGGTCTGCGAGCATACGTAAGATGTTGGTTTTGACACCGTAATCGTATGCAACAACATGGAATTTAGCTTCTGGTTGAGAGAAACCTTTGCCTAATGTCCAAGAGCCTTCAGTCCATTCAAAACCTTCAGGGTCGCAACATTCTTTTGCCAGGTCTAAACCGTTTAAACCACTAAATGCACGTGCTTTTTCAAGCGCTTCAGCTTCAGTGATATTTTCGCCAGCAAGGATACAGCCATTTTGCGCACCTTTGTCACGTAAGATACGTGTCAGTTTACGCGTGTCGATATCCGCAATTGCCACAACATTGTGTTGTACCAAATATTCAGCTAATGATTGGGTTGAACGGAAGTTACTGTGCAGTAAAGGCAGGTCACGAATGATCAATCCGTTCGCCCAAACCTTATGAATACGACCTGATTCAGTGTCTTCTTCATTACAGCCTGTGTTACCGATATGTGGGTAAGTCAGTGTCACAAGTTGCTGTGCATAACTCGGGTCAGTCAAAATTTCTTGATAGCCAGTCATGGCAGTGTTGAAAACGACTTCACCAGTCGTACTACCCGATGCGCCAATCGAAGTACCTTTAAAGATAGTTCCGTCGGCAAGGGCTAAAATTGCTGGGGTGCTCAAACCAAAGCTCCTGAAATTTAGGCTGTAAAAAAGCGAGAAGACGAAAAAAAAGGAAGGCTAATTTTTAAACCTACCCTCCTATGTCTGCTCGCTTGAACTTAACACGGCATTATACGCAGAACGACCCCTAAAGTCCAACGGCTTTGCAGCGAAAGTATGAGATAAATGGCTTGCTTTTTGCATGGAAGTCTGTTTTGTAAGCAATGTGAAAAAATGTAAGCAATTAATAATTGTCAGACAAATCAAATCTTAATTTTTATCAAATCTACTAATATAGCTTAGTCGATATAACAATAGGAACAAGACAGATGGCTACAGCACCTAAATCTACTACATCTAAAAAAATCACTCCGAGCGTGGTGACTGAAACTGCCGAGAAGCTTGAAAAAGTAGCAGTCGAGGCTAAAGATCAGGCAATTGAAACCATCGAGGAAAGTAAGGAAAAGCTTGAAGTTGAAGCCAAGCAGTTAAGCGACACTGTGCAGGAACAATTGCGTCAATTTAAGCAGGAGGTGTTACAGCGTATTGATACTTTGAAGGAGCAGATTTTCGGTTCGCAGAAAGAATTAACTGAACTGAAAAGCTTTATCAAGACAGAATTCAACGCTGTCTTCGAAGACTTATCTAATCTGGGTAAAGAGTTGAAAGAGGATGTCAGTCAGATTTCGACCAAGCATAAGGAACATCTGACCGATACTTTTAAACGTTCTAAGGACAGTACCATTGAAGTACTGAAAAAAGTCAAACCCGTGGTGAAAACAGAGAGCTCGGACAAAAGTCCTGAGCTGAAAAGTTAGGCTGCGCTGAAAGGCCGCTATTTAAAAAGGAGAACAATCAAATGTTCTCCTTTGTCTTTATGCAGCAAAACGGACTCACAATAACAATTAAAGGGGGTCACGATGCAACAGCATTTTGTAGGTGTACTTATTTTACTGATATTGATCATGCTACTGAATCTGGAAAGCGGATTGGGGCGCATACTTTATCTAGGTGTAATCGTATTATGTCTGGGAGTACTGGGACTGGTGTTTGGGACCATTCTTCTGATGATCATTACTTTTGCTTTTATTCTTTATGCTGCTGTGAAATCCATTCAGGAGCAGCATCATCTACATCATTAAAATATGAACGTTGAAAACAATAAAAAATCTAAAATAATTATACAGAGGATCAATCATTGTTGAGCAATAAACAAAAACGTGAGACTTTAAGTCTCACGTTGTATTCGCCTGTTACACTTTAAATAGCTGATGCACAGCGTCAATCTATTTAAAATACATGCAACCAGTCACGTTTATTATGAAAATCTGCCTGAGGACTACTATGCTGCATGGCATAGTATTGATCACCTTGTGAGGTTTTTAAAACAGCAGATAAACCCAGGAACAAGTTTTCCCATTTCAGTTTATGTGTTGCCATAAAATCAGTCAGATCTACACTGACATTAAGACCATAATGCGTACGTTTGAGCTGATTCAGCTCAATATCATCCGCAGCTTGCGGTGGCATATCTTCAGGATAACGGTATTCTTCAAATTGATAAGCCTGCCAGGCCTGAGAAGGGGAAAGATTAATCTCACGATAAAAATCTTCGCCCTGAACCCCAATAAAAATTTCAAAGCAGGTCTGTTCCCACAGGAAATCCTGACGGGGATGTGCCGTCACCATGTCGGGCCACAAGATGTACTGATTGGGATCACGGATCCAGAAGCCCACATTTAAATTGCATGGGCCTTGCTGTTCAATGGCGGCAACCAGAGAGATGGCCTGAAAACGGCGATCAAATGCGCTAAGTTCGTAACTTGCCATAAGTCCTGTACTTAGTTAGACAGATGAGCGAAACGGACAAGGTTGGACAATTTTTGGTTTTGTTTCGCAGCTTTCTTGTAAAGCAGCGCAATTTTACCAATAGTTTGAACTACTTCGGCACCAGTCGCTTCTGAAATTTCAGCAATCAATGCTGCACGCGCTTCACGATCTTCAGCTACGATTTTTACTTTAATCAGTTCGTGATCGTTTAAAGCACGCGCCAATTCTTCGATGACATTTTCAGTCAGGCCTTTGTCACCCAGCATAACGACCGGGTTTAAAGCATGTCCGATTTGACGTAAACGCTTACGTTCCTGAATAGATAAAGACGCCATGAGAGATAACCTGAATTTTAAAACGGCTTAGTATAGCAAAAGCAAAAAACAAACGCTTTAAATTATCAGGAAATAATCATTTCCAATATCTCTTCATAACGAGCAAAACTCCTAGATTTAGATACACATGTATACTGCAAAATATGTCTTTTTCACGTACAATTAATAATTAGACGTTTTTTTATTTAGAGAGTTATGGCTACACGCATTACCAACCAAAAGTTATCTAAAAGTAGTCGTGATTGGATGAGAGAGCATTTAGACGATCCTTATGTGAAAAAGGCACAAAAGGACGGCTATCGTGCGCGTGCAGCATATAAGCTCTTAGAGATGCAAGAAAAGTACAAGATCATCAAACCCGGCATGACCGTAGTCGACTTGGGTGCAGCTCCCGGGAGTTGGTCACAAATCGCAGGTAAGCTAGTCGGTGACAAGGGTTTATTGATTGCATCTGACATTTTACCAATGGATGCATTACCTGATGTGACTTTCTTGCAAGGCGACTTTCGTGAAGAAGAAGTCTTCCAGCAATTGTTAGAAATTTTAGATGGTCGTACTGTAGACGTTGTAATTTCAGATATGGCCCCCAATACATCAGGTAATAAGGCTGTAGATCAACCGCGTCAGATTTACTTGTGTGAACTTGCACTGGATTTTGCCAACAAGGTGCTAGGCCCTAAAGGTCAATTTGTGGTAAAAGTTTTCCAAGGTTCAGGTTTTGACGAATTCCGTAAGCAAGTGGTTGATAGTTTTGATGTTCTGAAAACATCTAAACCTTTGGCATCACGTGCTCGCTCCAAGGAAGTTTTCCTGATCGGGCAGGGACGTAAGAAGGCTTTAAAATAAGTCTACTTGCCAAGTCGTTAAAAATTGTGCATTTTGTACGTTTTCAGATAATTGTAAGTTGATTTACAGCTTAAGTATTAAGGTCACCCTGAACAGGGCATGATCAAATTAGATTGGAATGGGAATAAAGCTTTGAGCGATCTTTTTAAGAATGCCGTATTGTGGCTCGTGATACTGGGTGTGCTGGTGTTAATCTTCAGCAACGTCAGTGACCGCAATCAACCGACTACAATGAACTACTCAGAGTTTGTTGCCGCGGTCAATGCTGGCCAAATTAAACAAGTTGTGATTGACGGCGAAAGAATCCGTGGCGAAAAATCGAACGGTTCAGAGTTTGAAAGTATCCGTCCGGCAGTTCAGGATCCTGAACTGATGCCAAGCCTGATTAAAAATAATGTTGTGGTTGAAGGTGAAGCACCACAACGTCAAGGCTTGCTCATGCAGTTGCTTATTGCAAGTTTCCCTGTACTTTTAATCATTTTGTTATTCATGTTCTTTATGCGCAACATGGGTGGCGGTGCAGGTGGTAAAAACGGCCCAATGAGTTTTGGTAAATCTAAAGCCAAAATGCTGTCTGAAGACCAGATTAAAGTCACTTTCACTGATGTTGCTGGTTGTGACGAAGCCAAGCAAGAAGTCGTTGAAATCGTAGATTTCCTGAAAGATCCAACCAAATTTAAACGTCTGGGTGCGAGTATTCCACGTGGTGTGTTAATGGTGGGTCCTCCAGGTACGGGTAAAACCCTACTTGCCAAAGCCATTGCCGGTGAAGCGAAAGTTCCATTCTTTAGTATTTCAGGTTCTGACTTCGTTGAGATGTTTGTCGGTGTCGGTGCATCCCGTGTTCGTGACATGTTCGAACAGGCGAAACGTCATGCGCCATGTATCATCTTTATTGATGAGATTGATGCAGTCGGTCGTCATCGTGGTTCAGGTACTGGTGGTGGTCACGATGAACGTGAACAGACACTGAACCAGATGCTGGTTGAAATGGACGGCTTTGAGGGCAATGAAGGCATTATCGTGATTGCTGCAACCAACCGTGCAGATGTACTGGATAAAGCACTTCTTCGTCCAGGCCGTTTTGACCGTCAAGTTGTGGTTGGTTTGCCAGACATTAAAGGTCGTGAACAAATCCTGAATGTACATTTGAAAAAATTGCCTTCAGTGACAGGTGTGGATGTTAAAGTTCTTGCACGTGGTACACCGGGCTTCTCGGGTGCGCAATTAGCAAACCTGGTGAATGAAGCTGCTTTATTTGCTGCACGCCGTAACAAGAACACCGTCGATATGCATGACTTTGAAGATGCAAAAGACAAGCTGTATATGGGTCCTGAGCGTAAATCGATGGTACTTCGTGATGAAGAGCGTCGCGCGACAGCTTATCATGAAGCAGGTCATGCGATTGTTGCTGAAAGCTTGCCAGGTACAGATCCTGTGCATAAAGTAACGATCATGCCGCGTGGCTGGGCTTTAGGTGTCACCTGGCAGCTGCCTGAATTTGACCAGACCAGCCATTATAAAGACAAAATGTTGAATGAAATTTCGATTTTGTTTGGTGGCCGTATTGCTGAAGAAGTCTTCATTAACCAAATGTCGACTGGCGCGTCAAATGACTTCGAACGTGCAACCAAAATGGCACGTGCGATGGTGACCAAATATGGTATGTCTGACAAACTCGGTGTCATGGTCTATGAAGAAGATGCACAGCAATCTTTCATGGGCAGTATTGGTAGCCGCAGTATTTCCGAAACCACACAACTAGAAGTCGATCGTGAAATTCGTCGAATTCTGGATGAGCAATATAAAATCGCACGCGATATCTTGGAAAGCAAAAAAGATATTGCCCATGCGATGGTGAAAGCCTTGATGGAATGGGAAACCATTGATCGTGATCAAATTCGTGACATCATGGAAGGTCGTGAGCCTCAGCCACCAAAAGTCTATGTTGCAGACAATCCTGTGATTGATGTGACACCAGATGATGGTCCGTTGACTCCTCCGCCATTGCCAGCGAACTAAGCTCAATAAAAAAACCACCTTCGGGTGGTTTTTTTATGCTTGTCATTTTTGTCATATCTTTTTGAGTGTTATATTGAGCGATTAAAAATGAATATGAAAAACAAAAATGAATATGCCTGTTCTGGAATCCAGTGCTTACCAGCTTCGTCTTGAACCGTTGAGCTGGGAACATTTTTCTGATTTAGCCAGTGCATGTGCCGAAGAAAATTTAGGCGAGATTTTATATAACTCAGTGCCTTATCTGCATAACTTAAAAAAATATTTTTCGCAGGCCTTTGAACAGCAAGCTCAAGGTGAAAGGATGGCTTTTGCTGTGATCGATTTAAACTCCGGCCAAGCAATTGGAACCACCAGTTATCATAATATTAAGGCAGAAATTCCACGTTTTGAAATTGGTTATACCTGGTATGCCAAGCGCTATCACAGAACTTATGTGAATCGCGTTTGTAAATATCTTTTGTTAAGACATGCTTTTGAAAATTTAAATGCTCAGGTCGTCGGCTTTCGGACTGATCACTTGAATCTTCCTAGCCAGAAAGCGATTGAGGCATTAGGTGCCAAACGAGATGGCATTATCAGGTGTCATATGCTGCGTAAAGATAGACAGACTATTCGAGATAGCTACATCTATAGTATTTTAGAAAGTGAATGGGCATATACGAAAGTATTATTACAATCTAAACTGATGAAATATTCCCGAAACAATTACTTCGAAATCTAGGTCCTAGTCTTATTCAGCTTTGCTTTATTCGGCGATCCATAAGACAATATCGGGGTTATTTTGAGTGAGTATTGAATCATGCAGCTGATGCCTTTGTTACCACATGTATGGACATTTGGTGATTTAAAATTGGACTTATCCCAGCCGCATGTGATGGGGATTCTCAATGTCACCCCAGACTCTTTTAGTGATGGTGGTCGGCATAATCACAAAGAAGATGCAGTCGCACGTGCGCTTGAAATGATCGCTGAAGGCGCGACCGTGATTGATATTGGCGGTGAATCGACCCGTCCAGGTGCCGCAGTGGTAGAAGTGGAAGAAGAAATTCGCCGCGTAGTGCCTGTGGTGGAAGAACTGGCTAAACATAAGGTCATTCTCTCGATTGATACGTCGCAACCTGAAGTCATACGCGCAGCGGTTCGGGCCGGAGCACATATCTGGAATGATGTCCGTGCTTTGACTCGGCCGAATGCATTGCAGACCGCAGCAGAACTCAATATTCCAGTGATCATCATGCATATGCGCGGTGAGCCGACCACCATGAACAATCTGGATCAATATGAGGATGTCACTAAAGATGTGATACGCGAGTTATCCCAACGTGTTCAGGATGCTTTAGATGTTGGAGTAAAAGCGGAAAATATCATGATTGATCCAGGTTTTGGTTTCGCTAAAAATGCCCAGCAAAATTTAAAGCTGTTGCAAGAGTTTTATAAATTAACAGAAATGGGCTATCCGATTTTGTCTGCTTTATCACGTAAACGCTTTATCGGAGCAGTTTTGGATGGGGCAGAACCACAAGAGCGTGCAGTGGGTTCAGCAACAGCGCATTTGTTGAGTATTCAGCAGGGTGCATGTATGGTACGGGCACATGATGTTAAAGTCACAGCCGATGCGATTAAAGTCTGGCAAGCTATGCAAATGGTTTAAAAATCGAGGCTGGGAAATCCCTACATTGGCAATGTTGTTTGGCTTTTAAGCAACAATATGCTATATAGGCACGCTTAGATTAGATAGTCATCCTTTAGAGTGCCTGTAATGTTTGCAGATTTACTTCTCCCCATGTTCGATGATGAGTATTATCCCGATATTCTGGTTGCTGAAATCAAGCAGCACATCGAACGTTTTGCCCAAAAAGTCGCTAAATCAGGTTTGTCAGATCAAGAAATTTACCAGCTTGCCAATCTGACTGTGGCTGATATCAATATCATGAAACCTCAGTTCGAAGATCTGGATTCGTCTCTGGATGATACTGCCGCGGATTATATTGCCGAAGCCATGATGATGGTGGTGCAAGAGCACGGCCTGTTCGAGATTGAAATGGAAGAACTGATTACCAATCGTGAATGGTGATTTAAGAAAACCCTGCAGATGCAGGGTTTTTTATTGTCTGTTCAAATAATCTTTAAAGCTATTAAAGCGAATTGAGCCGAGTAATTGTTGCTCTTCATTCATGCATTGCTGATAAAGGTTCTGGTAATAAGCCTGCAGATTCGATTGACCTTGAATCTGTTGTGGTGTTTTTGATTTGGATTGTTGATAAGCCCAAAAAGCCAGTTGTCGGAGTTTCTGCAACCTGATCTGGTCAATCGCACTACAGGAACTTTTAAATAAAGGTTCCAGGATGACCACCCCAAAGGAAGAAATCGCTAAAATGATCATACTAATGATGACCAGTACATCCGAATGAATCAGATAAAGGTTGAGCAATAAGCTCAGAAAAATTGGAATTTGCAGATAGAGACAGTTTTGCAAACGCTGACTATAGGCTTTGGAACTAAATTGCGCCTGATATTGTGCATGCCAGATATAAGGATAAAGCAGTGCCATCAGCACAATTAAGGTGACATTAAAGGCAATCGTGGCATTCTTGAAAAAATAATATTCCAGAAATACGGAGCTGAGACTACAGGCTACACAGACCAGAAGGGACAGTAAATTAATCGCGATAACAAACTGGATATTTTGCAAGGCATTAAATTTAAAGCGGCTATAACGCAGCTTCAGGAAAAAAGCGTCTGGATGACGTAATTGTAATGTAGCGAGATCAAAGTGTTTTAATTCTGACATGGGGATTTCGCGCTAAAAGAATAAAATTCAGGCACAAAAAAACCAGCCTAATGCTGGATTTTTTATTGCACCATTTTAATAAATATTAAAATGGTGCCCGAGGCCAGACTCGAACTGGCACGCTTTGTGGGCGGGGGATTTTAAATCCCCTGTGTCTACCGATTTCACCACTCGGGCATGTGCGCAATAATAGAGGACGAAATAAAGCTTGGCAAGCAAATTCCGAAATGATTGCTTTCTTTTCAAGCAATTCCGTGGCTTCTATTCTAAAAATCAGCAAATCAACGTTTTTTAAAAGTCAATATTTGCAGATCTTTAAGACGACCAATGAAAAATGATAGAGGGAACTATGAATTCTCATCCAGATAGCTGTCGACATCTAGATGCTTGATCGTTTTACAATATTGATGCTCATATTTCAGTAGCCGCGTATATAACCCGGCATAGTGATTTAATTGCTGTTTTAGTTCGGCATGCCGAGGATCATGGCTTGAATAAAAACGTAATTTTAGTCGGATCAGACAGGTTTTTTTATAAGCCCAAAAACAGATTTTACGTAATTGTTGTAGCTGATAGTGCTCAATATTTTTACTATTTTCCTTGAATAAATTTTCCCGATAAAAGCGCACAAAACCAAAGCTCACGCCAAAGAAGAATAAGCTCCACATCAGCAAACTACTTTGCATAAAGACCAGATTTAAGGCTTGTAGCAGAATCACAATAACCATCCTGATCGGAGTATGCCGTAATAACTGATACAGTGAATAAGAAGAATGCTGAATCTGGTGCAGAATCAAGGTGAGACTCAACATCAGGAACAACAGAATGGCCAAAATGGCATAACTTTGCGCCTGAAATTCGCTGATTTGCACAAAAGATTGCTGTACCAGATCTCCTAACATCAAACTGATGGGAACAAAAATCATGGCGGCCAAGACCCAAGAAATTAAGAGCTTGGCTTTATCCCAGATTCCACGGATTTTAATCTGACTGTAAAACAGGTAATTTCCTTTAAATGCAGTCGGATATTGGCGCTTAAGTTGCTGCAGCAACAAAGTCACTTGCGTAGTGGGCATCATCCAGAGATTAATTTAATATATAGATGAAGCACTATAGTCGATTTTGCGCAAAATCGCAGAAGAAATGCAGTTTCAGGTCGCAGCGCTGTTTTAATCATGAAGATTTTAGTTTTTTAGCCACGAATTATGCGAAAATAGCCGATTCAAGATTTATTTTTTTAAGGACAGTTTATGACTGATCAATCTCCTCAGGCGTTAAGCGACATCGAAATTTTAGACATCCTGCAAAGTATGAAAAAGGATGAGCTAAATACTGAGGCGCAAGCAGCAATTCGTCAGGGTGGTAAAGCTGGTCGTCAGGAAGCGCATAAAGCAGCCTTAGTAGCATTGAATCAGTCATTTGAAGACAAATTTGTCGAAGCCGTATCTTTGGCTTTGGGTCTGAATGCAGCACAAATCAAAAAAATCCGTTATAAAAAAGACCGAATCCGTATTTTAAAAGCACGCGGTATTGATTATATGGCGATTGATGGCGCTGAAACTGCGCAAGTGCTGTCACAAATTGCCCAAGCAATTGTGCGTGAAGATGCCATTGTCACCCATGACCTGCATAATATTTTCCCATTCTGGAAAGAAGGCTGGCCAATGGTGCAATTCGATAATGCCTACAAAATTTTAGAAGATGATATCCAGATTCACTATCAAGCCGTTCTTGAGGCTTTATTAGCAAAAATCTAAGCTATAACTAGATCTAAAAAAAAGCACCCAAAGGTGCTTTTTTAATCACGATATATCAGTGCAATCAGCCAACTGATGGGCAAAATAAATAAACGCCACCAGGTAATCAAGGGCCAATAAAAATACTCTCCAAATCTCAAGGTGGAGTCGAATCCTTGACGGCGACGTTCATGTGGGTAGGGAATAATGAAAACCGTTAAAGCCATCAGAATGATGGCTGAGAGTAAAAGCAGGGGATTCTGTTGTTTGGCAAAGAAGAAGTAAAACAAATACAAGGCTGAATAAAAAAACAGACATGCCAATAATGCAGAAATATTCATCACTCACCTTATGATTTTTTTATTAGAATAATTTTTACTATTTCTTAGAAGGAAGAACCAGACTAATCTGATTCTTCTTGAATAACTGAATTGGTTTCGATCAAGCGGGTCACCAGTAACTGGTCAATTTTAAAATGATCGACATCCACCACTTCAAACTTATAAGCCCCAAATATCACGGCATCTGCAGGACGTGGAATCTTGCGTAATTTATACATCATGAAGCCAGCGATGGTTTCATAATTTTCATCATCAGGCATTTCATCAATTTCAAGCGCATGCTTGATATCTTCAATCGGTGTACTGCCTTCAATTAGCCAGGAATTATTGTCACGTTTAATAATTTGCTGATCGGCTTCAATAGGCGTCACCCAGTCACCCATCACGGTAATCATAATATCAGAAAGGGTAATCACGCCAACGACCAGCGCATATTCATTAATGACGACGGCAAACTTTTCCTTGGTGGAACGGAAACGGTCCAGAACTTCCGATAAGGTCAAAGTGTCAGGAATAGTCAGGACATTACGGATGGTATTTTCATTGAGTTGCAGCAGCGACTGGTTGTTCAGAATACGCACCAGAATGTCTTTGGCGTCGACATAGCCAATCACACTGTCAATGTCATTGCTACATACCAGAAACTTGGAATAGGGGTATTCCGCCAGCTTTTGCCGAATACTTTCTTCCGGTTCATTTAAGGTGAAGAACACCACATTTTCACGTGTGGTCATACTCGAAGGCACGTTACGTTCTTCCAGCTCGAATACGTTTTCAATGAAATGGTGTTCCTGTTTCTGGAGCACGCCTGCCTGTGCACCGGCATCCATCACTGCAGAAATATCATCAAAAGTAATATTGTCATCACGAATAGTATTTACTTTAAACAGACGGAACAGCATGTTGGCAATCGCATTGATAAACCAAGCCAAAGGTTTGCAGACTTTAATGAAAATCTGAATTGGCTCGATGACTGAGACTGCGATCTTTTCTGGCGCAATCATGGCCAGACGTTTCGGCATCAAGTCTGCAAATAAAATAAATAATGAAGTGACGACCGTAAAGGAAAGCGCAAAGCTGATATTGTCAGCCCAAGGTCCTTGGTAAAAGCGGGAAACAAAATTATAAATATAAGGACGGAAGGCACCTTCACCTAAAATACCACCAAGAATGGCAACTGCATTTAAACCAATTTGGGAGGCTGCAAAGAAGTCTGCAGAATTTTCTTGTAGATCTAAAACTTTTTGAGCGCGATGATCACCCGACTCAGCCAGAATTTTGAGTTTGACTTTACGGGCACCAGCGAGGGCGATTTCAGTTAAAGATAAAAAACCGGCCCCCGTGATGAGTATTAAGATAATCACAATATTTTGTAAGAGGCTCACAAATCCACCTGTGGATGAATAGTATCTTGGGATATTTTTAACACAAAAAAAGACTTGAGGTGTAACAATGACATCTCAAGTCTTCGAAGTATAATCTTAAAAAATAAGAATTTAGAAGATTTTGAGTTTAATAATGTGAAAATTGAGAATTATTGCTCAGGAATTCACGGTTTTCTTCTTCAATCATCTGGCGGGCGACATATAAAATCAGCTGACGTAACCAGCGATGCGCCGGATGATGATGCAATAAAGGACACCATGCCATTTTCAATTCAAATTCAGGAATATAAAACGGCGGATCTTTGAGAATTAAATTGTGATTCTTGGCTTGCAAACGTGCAATGCGTGAAGGCAGTGTTGCGACCAGATCGACATTGGCAGCCAATAATCCCGGCATTTGATAGTGACGGGTAAAGACTGAGATTTTACGTTTCTGGCCAATACGTTCTAAAGCCTGATCGATCCAGCCTAAACCGGCCTGTTTTTCAGGATTTACCCCGAAGCCAACACCCATACCGGTTTTGGAAACCCAGATATGCTGTGCATCCAGGTAACTTTTAAGGTTTAAGTTGCTTGCGGCAGGATGCTTGTTATTTAAAAGGCAAGAAAAGCTGTCACGCCAGACCAAAACCTGATGAAAACTTTGCGGGATTTCATTAAAACGGTTGATTGCCAGATCGACCTTGCCTTGTTCCATGTCACGATATGACACGTCACTTGGCGTCAGGAAGTCTAATACCACGTTCGGTGCTTCTGAACGTAGGGCTTTAACCAGACGTGGAACCAGCGTGGCTTCTGCATAATCCGAGGTCATGATCCGGAACACACGATTTGAGGTATAAGGACGGAACTCGGTACGTGGTTCCAGAATCATCGACAAGTCAGCCAGTGCATCCCGAATACGTGGTTGTAATTCTAAGGCACGTTCGGTTGGGGTCATGCCTTCAGAAGAACGGATCAGGAGGGGATCATTAAATAAATTGCGTAATCGGCGTAAAATGTTACTCATGGCAGGTTGGGTAACACCCAATTGTTCTGCTGCACGTGTGACATTTTTTTCGCGAAGAAGTACATCAAGATAAATTAATAGATTGAGATCGACCCGCTCCAGATTCATAAAAGAAATACCGAGAATAAATACAAGAAATTATGATGATTATGCCATAATTGCCGGGCCTTGTGTAAAGCGCCGATGAAAAAAAGCCATGTGCTCACTGATAAAGTTTACAGAATTAACACAGGCTTAGACTCTATTATTTACAGTGTACATAAGAAAAAAGATGCACGTTAAATGGACCATCATTTAGCCTTTTTTATAGATTGGGATGAAAGCCCTCTTTTCGCTTTAAAAGAAAATCATAAAAGCTATTCTTGCATTCAAGATTTGAGTGAAAAGTAAACTAAATCAAGAATTCCTTGAGTTGAATAAATCATCAAAGATCAGCATTTTTTAAAAATAAAAGGACATAAAACCCATATCCAGACTTAAGTCTAATGAATTATTTTTAAGCAACATGCGGAAATTTTATCCATTTTTATTTTTAAATAAATTTATATGAAACAGTATCTTAATATAATTTATCGAGATTGTACTAAGACTTTGATCTACTCATTTTTTAAATAAATACTGAAGATTCTTGCAGACTATTGGATTAATTTTCATAAGCCCACTAATCTTTAGCTATCCCAACGGATCGTCGAAAATCTGAACA
Source organism: Acinetobacter lwoffii (assembly GCF_024129595.1). Taxonomy (GTDB): domain Bacteria; phylum Pseudomonadota; class Gammaproteobacteria; order Pseudomonadales; family Moraxellaceae; genus Acinetobacter; species Acinetobacter lwoffii_O. Next base: position 136,320 of record NZ_JAMXXS010000001.1, read on the forward strand.
AGTCATTGAGGGTGTGATTTGAGCGGTTCGTTGCAGAAAAATCCTAATATTATTACAGGAATATATCATGACTACATACCAAACAGCGATTGATGCAATCCGCGAATTAAAAGCGAAATTCGGTAACACTTGGGCAGACATCAGTCCTGAAGATGCTGCGCGTATGCAACTTCAAAACCGTTTCAAAACTGGTTTAGACATTGCGAAATATACAGCGGCAATTATGCGTCGTGATATGGCTGCTTATGATGCAGACTCTAGCAAATACACTCAATCACTAGGTTGCTGGCACGGTTTCATCGCGCAACAAAAAATGATTGCGAACAAAAAATACTTCGGTACAACTGAACGTCGCTACATCTACCTTTCTGGTTGGATGGTTGCAGCGCTTCGTTCAGAATTCGGTCCACTTCCTGACCAATCTATGCACGAAAAAACTTCTGTTCCTGCATTGATCGAAGAAATCTACACTTTCTTACGTCAAGCTGATGCGAAAGAATTAAACGACTTGTTCCGTGCACTTAAAAAAGCACAAGAAGCGGGCGACACTGCTAAAGCAGCTGAAATCACTTCACAAATCGACAACTTCCAAACTCACGTTGTGCCAATTATTGCGGACATCGACGCTGGTTTCGGTAACGAAGAAGCGACTTACTTACTTGCTAAGAAAATGATCGAAGCGGGTGCTTGTGCACTACAAATCGAAAACCAGGTTTCTGATGCGAAACAATGTGGTCACCAAGCTGGTAAAGTAACAGTTCCACACGAAGACTTCATCGCGAAAATCCACGCTCTTCGCTATGCATTCCTGGAAATGGGTCTTGACGACGGTATCATCGTTGCACGTACTGACTCTGAAGGCGCTGACTTGACTCAAAAAATCCCAGTGGTTAAAGAGCCAGGCGACATCGCTTCTCAATACATCAGCTACTTAGATACAACTGAAATCGACATTTCAGAAGCTCAAGAAGACGAAATCCTGATCAAGCGTGATGGTAAACTTCACCGTCCTAAACGTCTTGCTTCTGGTCTATACCAGTTCCGTGAAGGCACGCAAATCGACCGCGTTGTACTTGACTGTGTAACTAGCCTACAAAATGGTGCTGACTTGCTTTGGATCGAAACTGCGACTCCAAACGTTGCTGAAATCGCTCACATGGTTAACCGTGTACGTGAAACAGTTCCAAATGCGAAACTTGTTTATAACAACTCGCCTTCGTTCAACTGGACTTTAAACTTCCGTCAACAAGCATATGACCGTTGGGTTGCTGAAGGTAAAGACGTTTCTGCTTACGACCGTGCTAAGTTAATGAGCGCTGAGTACGATGCAACTGAACTGGCTGCTGAAGCTGACGAAAAAGTTCGTACCTTCCAAGCTGATGCTGCTCGTGAAGCGGGTGTGTTCCATCACTTGATCACACTTCCGACTTACCACACAGCTGCGCTTTCTACTCATGAGCTTGCTCAAGGTTACTTCGGTACTGAAGGTATGTTGGCTTATGTTGCTGGCGTACAACGTAAAGAAATCCGCGGCGGTATCGCATGTGTTAAACACCAAGCAATGGCTGGTTCTGACATCGGTGATGACCACAAAGAAATCTTCGCTGGTGACAATGCATTGAAAGCTGGTGATGATTCTAAAAACACAATGAACCAGTTCAGCGCTTAATCCGCTTAATTGATTCACCAAAAAACCCTGCATCTGCAGGGTTTTTTGTTTGGAAAAATGCTATTAATAAATAGGGAAGAGCAATCTCAAGAACGTGCTCAAAAGGGATTATCCATAATTTCTCCATGATTGGTTTTTATCGCAGCTTTTATGTGTTTAATTCTTGCATTCTAGTGCTATGTCACTGAATATTTCGATATAGCATACTTATGTTCTGCATCAATTTACCCCTATTTAATTAAAAGTGACCCGGACTTATGCTGTCTAAATTTTTTATCCACCGCCCGATCTTTGCTGGGGTACTGGCGATTGTTGTCATGGCAATCGGCCTGTTCGCAGTAATGAACCTGCCAGTGGAACGTTATCCGGACATTGCCCCGCCAAGGATAACGGTGGCAGCAACTTATAGCGGCGCTTCTGCGGAAACTGTGGAAGAAAGCGTGACTCAAGTGCTGGAACAGCAAATCAAAGGCATTGATCATCTGCTGTATTTCAGTTCCAGTAGTGATTCTTCAGGACGCAGCCGGGTCAGCATTAGTTTTGAAAATGGCACCGACCCAGATACCGCACAGGTGCAGGTACAAAATGCGATTAATGGCGTGCTCAACCGATTACCGGAAGATGTGCAACGCCAAGGTGTTAATGTCTTTAAATCGCTTGGCGATACTCATATGGTGATTAGCCTGTATGATGAGTCGGGGCGCAGCAACAATATTGAACTTTCCGACTATCTGATGACCCATCTGGAACAGGACATTTCCCGGATTGAAGGCATTGGTGAGGTTGATGTTTTTGGTTCACAATACGCGATGCGAATCTGGCTGAATCCGGCAAAATTAAAACAATATAACCTGATGCCAAGTGATGTGCGTGCCGCAATAGAATCCCAGAATACCCAGGTCGCTGCAGGTGCGATTGGTGATCTTCCAGCCATAGACGAGCAATACCTGAATGCCAAAGTTACTTCAGGTTCACGGCTAAAAACCGTGGAAGAATTCCAGAATATTATTGTCAAATCGGATCGTGCCGGCAGCTTTATTTATTTGAAAGATATTGCGCGGGTGGAACTGGGTGCTGAAAATTATCAATCTTATAGTACCAATAATGGTTATCCATCGGCTGGTCTGGGTATTTCACTGGCGTCAGGTGCCAATGCCATTGCCACCTCTAATCTGATTAAAGCTGAAATTGCCCGTATTTCCCAGCAATTGCCTGAAGGCTATAAAATTGCTTACCCGCGTGATAATACGCCTTTTGTACAAGAATCAATTAAAGAGGTGGTCAAAACCCTGATCGAAGCTGTGATCTTGGTCATCATTGTGATGTTCATTTTCTTGCAGAACTGGCGTGCCACCTTGATTCCTACCGTGACTGTTCCAGTGGTGATTTTGGGTACGATGGCGGTGCTGTATGCACTGGGTATGAGTATCAACACCTTAACCTTATTTGCGCTGGTTCTGGCGATCGGCCTGTTGGTGGATGATGCGATTGTTGTGGTGGAAAACGTCGAACGGTTGATGCATGAAAAGCAACTGTCCGCCAAGGACGCTGCCCTGGAATCCATGCAGGAAATTAGTGGGGCATTGATCGGGATTACGTTGGTCTTAACCGCAGTCTTTATTCCGATGGCTTTTTTTGGTGGATCGACTGGCGTAATCTACCGGCAGTTCTCCATCACCTTGGTCGCGGCGATGTCTCTGTCCTTAATGGTGGCCTTGATTCTAAGCCCAGCATTGTGCGCGCTTATTCTAAAACCGAATCCTAAACCGGCAAAATGGGCGTCCTGGTTTAACCAGAAACTGGAGCATTTAAAACATCGTTATCTGAATTTGTCTAAACTCACGATTCAGCGTCAGGCGATCTGTTTGCTGCTGTTTGCCGGATTGATCGGTGTGTTTGCGCTGTTCTATCGTGCTTTGCCAACCAGTTTTTTACCAAGTGAGGATCAGGGGATTTTAAGCTTGCAAATCAAATTGCAGGAAGGCGCCCCGATGAAACATACCATTCAGATCGGTGAAGAAGTTCGTAAGTATTTTCTGGATCAGGAACAAGCCAACGTCAATCTGGTGATGATCCGTTATGGGCGAAATTTCTCTGGAACTGGTCAGAATTTGGCGACCGGTTTTGTGGCATTAAAACATTGGGATGAGCGTTCCGGTCAGGACAATACTGCACAAGCGATTCGTGAACGGGCTTTGAAGCATTTCCAGAGTAATCGCAATGCACAAATTAATGTGTCCATGCCAGCTTCAGTCAATGGTTTGGGACAAACCGATGGTCTGGATTTCTGGATTCGAGACATCAATGGCAATGGCCGGCAATATCTGGAACAACAATTTAAAGCGCTGGAAGCTCGGACAGGCAACTATACGAGCTTTGAAAATCTGGGCAAGCGTTCTAATCCTGACAAAGCAGAGCTACGCGTCAATATTGACCAGAAACAGGCCATGGCCAATGGCCTGACCCAATCGGCAATCAACAGTACTTTATCCAGTGCTTGGGGCGGCAGTTATATCAATGACTTTATTGATCGTGGTCGGATTAAACGGGTGATTATGCAGGGTGATGCTGAATTCCGCTCTAAGCCGGAAGATCTGGCACAGTGGCATGTACGAAATGACCAAAATCAGATGGTGCCTTTCAGTAACTTCTCGCAAGTGGGCTGGAGTGGTGGCCCTGAAGTGGTCAACCGTTTCATGGGTTATACCGCATTGCAAATGGAAGCGGATCGGGCCAAAGACAGCAGTTCCGGTCAGGCCATGCAGGATGTAGAAGCTTTGATTGCCGAGCAGGAGGGAGTCGATGTAGTTTGGAGCGGTCTTTCCTTTGAGGAAAAACAGTCCAATAATCAGGCAATATGGCTGTATCTGATTTCAATTGGCTTTATTTTTCTCTGTCTGGCGGCTTTATATGAAAGCTGGAGCATTCCAACTGCTGTGATGTCGACAATTCCACTGGGGATTGGTGGCAATATTATTTTCAGTTATCTGGCTGGTTTCCCGAATGATATCTATTTCCAGATTGCCTTGCTGACCACCATCGGTCTGTCCTGTAAGAATGCTATTCTGATTGTAGAATTTGCTTCATTAGCGCAGCAACAAGGCAAATCGGTAGTAGAAGCGGCACTAGAAGGTGCATCTTTGCGCCTACGTCCAATTTTGATGACTTCTTTGGCCTTTGGCGCAGGGATTTTACCGCTGGTCTTTGCTACAGGTGCTGGTGCGGTAAGTCGCCAGGAAATTGGCGTGAGTGTATTTGGTGGTGTTATTTTTGGAACTGTGCTGGTGCTGATTTTTATTCCATTTATGTATGTTTTGATTCGCCAATTCATCATCAAAAAATCGCGTGCTTAAAACAAAGGAAAACTCTAGAGCTGAAAAATCCCCGTTTATACGCGGATTTTTTTATCGCTAAAACTCGTCCAATGACTGGTTGTGTTTTCAGCATGGTGTGAAAATTGCTATAGAAATCATATATTCATAGAAGAATGCGTCGTGAGAATGCATCTGATGGGGATTTTTATTCATGTTGTCACGCTTTTTTATTTATCGACCTAAATTTGCAGCCGTGATCGCCATTATCATGATGGTATTAGGAATTTTTGCACTGCAAAAAATTCCGATTGAGCATATGCCGAATATGGATGCACCTGCGTTAGGGGTTTCTGCGGGGTATCGTGGTGCATCTGCGGAAACCGTTGAGCAATCGGTCACGCAAATTTTAGAACAAGCGGTGAAAGGCATTGAAGGTTTGGAAAGCTTTCAGTCCAACAGTAGCGTGGGACGTGCAAATCTGACACTGTCGTTTGAGCAAGGCGTGGATCTCGATCAGGCACTGTTGCAAGTGCAAAATGCAGTCAATGGTGTGCTAAGTCGATTGCCTGAAGAAACCCAGCAAAATGGAGTGGCTGTTTATAAACAAGGTTATGATCAATTTGCATTACTGAGTTTATATGATGAATCAGGGAAAGCGACACCTATAGAGCTTGCTGACTATTTAATGGTGCATGTCGAACCGCGTTTTTCCCGTATTGACGGAATGGGTGAAGTGGAGCTTTATGGCGCAGGCTATGCGATGCGCATTTGGCTCAATCCACATAAACTACGCCAATTTAATCTGATGCCGAGTGATATTCGCAATGCAGTCGAGGCACAAAATGCACCTCTTGTATCTGGTTCTATTGGTGGATTACCAACAGTACAAGATCAATACATGAATGCCAAGGTTAGTGCGGGATCACGTTTAAGTAGCATTGATGAATTTGAAAAAATTATTGTGAAGACAACAGATTCAGGTTCGGTCCTGTACTTGAAAGATGTCGCACGTGTTGAGTTGGGGGCAGAAAGTTATAACCATTTAAATTATACCAACGGTCATTTATCCGCTGCATTATCGATTCAATTGGCGCCACGGAGTAATGCGATTGCGGTTTCAGAGCAGATGCAAACGGTGTTGAAAAATGCCCAAGCCAATTTGCCTGCACATTATCAATTGCGTATGACCATGGACAGAACCCCATTCATTACCAGTTCAATTGAACAAGTCGCGAAAACTTTGGTCGAAGCGATGGTACTGGTGGTTTTGGTGATGTTTATCTTCCTGCAAAACTGGCGCGCTACTATTATTCCTGCAGTCACGATTCCGATTGTAGTTTTAGCCACATTTGCGGTGCTGTATGTACTGGGAATGAGCTTAAACAGTTTTACCTTGTTTGCCCTGATTTTGGCGATTGGCCTGTTGGTCGATGATGCCATTGTGGTCGTGGAAAACATTGAACGTTTGATGCATGAAGAACATTTGGATGCTCAGGCTGCAGCTTTAAAGTCAATGAAGGAAATCAGCGGTGCATTGATCGGGATTACATTGGTCTTAACTGCTGTATTTATTCCCATGGCATTTTTTGGCAGTATGACAGGAGTCATCTATCGTCAGTTTTCCATCACGTTGGTCGTGGCAATGCTACTTTCTTTATTGGTGGCACTTATCATCACCCCTACATTTGCAGCGCAACTGCTAAAGCGTCAACCACATCAACCAAAATGGGCAAAGCGTTTTAATCGTGGTATGGATAAGCTCACCATGCGTTACCAAAAGCTTTCTGCACGTAGCATGCAGTTTAAAATGACGATGTTGGCTGTATTTAGTATATGTGTTTTAGGCTTTGGCTGGCTTTATAAAACCTTGCCCGAAGGGCTGATGCCAACGGAAGATATGGGCTTTGTCATGGGTCAAATTGTGATGCCGGGCAATGCACCACGTTCTGAGATAGAAAAAGTTGGGCGTGAAGTCCAAGACTATTTAATGCAGCATGAATCTGAGCGCATCCAAAGCATTGGGATTTGGTATAGCGGAAACAATGTTGGGGTTGGGCCTTATCGTGGTCAGCTCTTTGTCGTATTAAAGGACTGGACAGCGCGTAAAAATCCTAAAGATACCGTCTTTGCCATTGTAGATCGTGCACAAAAGCACTTTGCCAATCATGCCAATGCCCAGATTTTCTTTATGGCACCTTCTATGTCAAATAATGGACGTGTGGTCGACTTCTGGTTACAAGATCTAGATTCTCGGGGTAGCGAGTTTTTACAGCAATCCTTCTCTGAGATTGAAACTCGTGCCAAAGCAAAATCATCGATTGAATATTTACAACTTGATGTACCCAAAGATAGTGCTGAGCTGAATATTAAACTGGATATAGAACGTTTACTCAAATATGCCGTACCTCAGCAAAGTTTTAACAGTACGTTGGCTGCGGCTTGGAGTGGTACCTATATCAATGACTTTATTGATCGTGGACAAATCAAACGGGTCATCATGCAAGGCGAAGCGGAGTTCCGTTCTAAACCTGAAGATTTGGCACATTGGCATGTCCGCAATAGCACAGGCGAAATGTTATCGTTTAATCAATTCACTACGCTAAATTGGCAAGGTGGACCGAATAGTATAAACCGTTATATGGGCTATAACGCCGTGCCTGTGTATGCAGGTATTCCCAAAGATCAATTTTCGAGTCAAACCATGCAAGATGTCGAAGCTTTAGTCGATGAACAAGACGGAGTAAATTTGGCCTGGAGTGGAGCCGCCTTAGAAGAAAAACGTAGCAGTGGGCAAGCTATTTTCTTGTATCTAATTTCGATTGCCTTTATTTTCTTATGTTTAACGGCACTTTATGAAAGCTGGACGATTCCTGCTGTGGTGTTGACCGCGATTCCTCTGGGCGTAGGAGGGAGTATTCTGTTCTGTGCCTGGTTCGGTTTTGCAAACGATATTTACTTTCATATCGCCTTGCTGACGACTATCGGTCTGTCCTGTAAAAATGCAATTTTGATTGTAGAGTTTGCTGCACAAGCAGAGCGGGCAGGTCATACTCCGGTTCAGGCCGCGATAATGGCTGCGGGCTTACGCTTACGTCCTATTGTCATGACCTCCATTGCATTTGCAGCGGGTGTATTGCCTTTGATGTTTGCCACAGGCGTCAGTGCAATCAGCCGGCAGGAGATTGGCAGTAGTGTTTTTGGTGGGATGCTATTTGCTACTGTCCTGGTACTGCTGTTTATTCCCTTTATGTATGTATTGATCCGTAGTCTGATGATTAAAAAAACGGTTTCTCAATCAGTGGTGATAGAGCATCCATCTTTAGAAAGTGAACAAGCCTGACTCAGTCAGGCTTTTTTTGGCTAAATATCGAGGAATTGATTAATACAAAAAATATCGTCATATTGCAGCATGATCATTAAACTTATTCACATGAAAAAATTAGGATATATAGGGATCAGGACAAATATCTCTTGAATGCCAGACTTTTATAATGAGCTGCTTATGCCGACAATTTCAGAAAAAATCCAGCATATCCAACGACAATTACATTCTGAAAATCACGACATCGCTGTAGGCTTACTCAGTCAGCTGAATGTCGCCGATCAGGCGCGCATTTTAAGTCGTTTAGATGCTCGGCAACAGGCCCGAATTTTAAAGGAACTGAGTGAATCGAGCTTGGTCTATGCTTTTATGCCCCTAGGGCAGCAGTTAAACGTGGCACAGCACTTATCCATTTCAGAACTTGTTCCCATTCTGGATGCAATGCCTTCTGATGATTTTGTCGATATTTATAAGCAGTTTTCGCCGCCGCTACAGCTGCAATTGATGGGCGCATTGTCTGAAGAATCCCAGCAGACACTCAAAGATCTGGCCATTTATCCGGAAGGTACAGCGGGCGCCATGATGAGCTCAAGTTTTGTGACGCTCTCACCCGATTTAAGGATGGATGAAGCGATACAGACTTTACGTATGGTGGCTGCCGGGCAGGAAACCCTATATCTGATTTATATTGTCGATGTAGCAAAACGGCTGATCGGTGTGATTTCCCTAAGGCAGATCATACAGGCCTTACCTGAGCTAAGCATTTCCGAAGTGATGCAATGCGAAGTGATTTCTGCACAAGTAACAGATGATCAGGAAATTGTAGCTCGAGCCTTGGCCTACTATGATTTTATTGCCTTGCCTGTGGTTGATGCGCAGCAAAAACTCTTAGGGATTGTCACCTATGACGATGCTATGGACATTGTCGAAGCCGAAACCACGGAAGATATTTTAAAGTCGGGTGCAGTAACGCCGTTGACTGAATTGAGCCTTAAAACTGCCCCGATTTTGACCCTGTATCAGAAGCGGGTCTTTTGGCTGGTCATTCTGGTTTTTGGCAGTCTGCTCTCTGGAATCGGGATTGCACACTTTGAAGAGATCATTGCCGCACATATCGTGCTGGTATTTTTCTTACCGCTTTTGGTGGGCAGTGGCGGGAATGCTGGTTCGCAATCAGCCACCTTGATGGTGCGTGCTCTGGCCACAGGCGATGTCGAATTTAAGGACTGGTTTAACCTGCTCAGTCGAGAATCTCTGGTGGCGCTTTGTTTGGGCGGCACCATGGCGATTGCGGTATCCATTCTGGGTTATATTCGGGGAGATATCATGGTAGCTGTGGTGTTGGCCATCAGCATGCTCGGGATTGTGTTGATGGGCTGCCTGATTGGCATGAGTCTGCCTTTTATTTTAAATAAACTCAAACTTGATCCTGCCAGTGCCTCGGCGCCGTTGGTAACTTCCATCTGCGATGCCACCGGTGTGATTCTGTATTTATTCGTTGCTTCCAAATTATTGTTTTAATTCACAGATTGATACAACAGCCTAGAAAAAATACTTTATGCTCAAGAAAATCAGCATTATTTCTGGAATAACTTATGCCTGAGCCTGGACAAAAAACAAAACTAAGCCAACAAGAGGTGATACGTCTGGAACGTGATCTGGCCAAGTTCGCCAATATGATGGATTCCGTGGTACGTATTCCATTTACCAAGCAAGGGGTGGGGGCAGACGCAGCTTTGAGTACGATTCCGGTTGCTGGAGATATTGCCGGTTTTGTGCTGACCTGTTATGCCATTCATAAGGCCAAACAGATCGGGGTACCGAGTGCCAAACTCAATCCGGTCATGAAGCTGGCAGTAATGGATGCAGTGGTTGGATTTATTCCTGTGGCTGGTACCGTTTTTGATATTTTTATCCGGCCGAGTCGCAAGGCGCTGGATGTCGTGTATCTGCATATCCGTGAGGAATATCAGATTAGCAGCGACCGGCATGTGGTACATCCATTTCTGCATGAAAGTCTGGAACGTAAACAGCAGCAATCTGCTTTCTGGCGGAATCGTGTCGTGGCTTGGATCTGGATTCATATCCCGGATATTTTGGGCACTATATTCCTAATCCTGTTTGTCTTCGCGATCGGGTGGGGAGCTATGGCGCTGTATCAATGGTTCAGCCAATGATAGGTTAGCTAAAGAATAATTAAATCCAATAAAAAAAAGCCTGCAATTGCAGGCTTTTCTTGAATCAAAACTAAAGTTTTACTTAAGCACAATCAAGTTGTTGCAATGCAGCGACACGCTGTTCGATGCTTGGGTGCGTCTGGAACAATGCAGCAAGGCTAAAGCCTTCTTCTTTACCCGCAGAAATCGCAAATGCTTTCATTTCTTTCGGCATGGCATCCGGCATTTCAGATTCTGCCTGTAAGCGCAGTAATGCTGAAATCATGGCTTGTTTACCTGCCAAACGTGCACCTGCTTCATCAGCACGGTATTCACGGTGACGAGAGAACCACATCACAATCGACGACGCAAGAATACCGAACACGATATCCAGCACAATGGTAATCACGAAATAGGCAATACCCGGTGCTTCACCTTCTTCACGACCAAAGACATTGCGGTCAATAAAATCACCCGCGACACGTGCGAAGAACATCACGAAGGCGTTCACAACACCTTGGATCAGTGCCAGAGTGACCATGTCGCCATTGGCGACGTGACCAATCTCATGCGCCAATACTGCCCGAAGTTCGTCTTTGTTCATACGCTCAAGCAAGCCGGTTGATACCGCAACGAGAGCATCGTTTTTGTTCCAGCCAGTGGCAAAGGCATTCGACTGGTAAGAAGGGAAAATACCCACTTCCGGCATTTTAATGCCTGCACGCTGAGAAAGTTGTGCAACTTCTTGGAGCAACCAGGCTTCAGCTTGGTTACGAGGTGCATTCGGGTCAATCAGTTCAGTACCCGTGGTCTTTTTCGCCATCCATTTAGACATGAACAGGGAAATCATTGAGCCGACCATACCGAACACAAAACAGATGACCAACAGGTTGCCTAGATTCAAGCCACCTGCGCCATGGTAACTACCGACACCGAAGAGTGACAAGATAATGCCAGCTACAACCAGTACCGCGAGGTTGGTTAGCAAGAACAAACCAATCCGCATCATTGAGAAATCCTCTTATTACAGAAAAATAATCTGATTATTAAATGTAAATCATTGAAATCAATATGCGGTGAAATCGAGAAGAATTCAAGGAAAAAATAGCATTTGGCTACAAAAAACACAGGATATTTTTTGTACAAATAAAAACATAGGTCTTTAAAAACAAAGCTGTTTAGGAATTATTCACTCAAATATATTTTTGCAGATGCTGACGCATTGGCGGTGGCATAAGAGCCTGCCGGTGCATCGGTGAAACTGCCATCCGCTTGAGCAATGATCTGACGCTGATACTTGGCAGCCTGAATATTGGAAGCTGTGGTGGTTTCAATCGAATAATTGTCAGAACTGGCAATCACACGGCCAGTATCAGAAGATGCTGTATAGGCAGCACTATGATTACCTAGACCTTGAGCATATAGGTTCTGATAACGGCTGCTGACACGACGGACATAGTCCTGAGTTTCACGAAACGGTGGTACGCCCTTATATTTAGCGACATTACCTTCACCAGCATTATAGCCTGCCAGTGCCAAGGTGGTATTGCCATTAAAGCGTTTTAATAACCAGGCCAGATATTTGGCACCTGCCATAATATTCTGCTGCGGGTCATAAGCATTGCTGACATTAAAACGACGGGCAGTCGCCGGCATGAGTTGCATTAAGCCCTGTGCACCGACTGGAGAGCGTGCCTGTACATTAAAACCGGATTCGGTATGCATCACAGCTTTAATCAAGCCTTCAGATACACCATAGGTTTGTGCTGCCTGACGGATGATCGAGTCATAGGCATTTTTATTTCTACTATAGCTAGGCAATACCGAGGCTTCACTCGAGCCCCAGTTGCTATAACTGTGAATATTGCTGTCTGGATAATAGGTTTTCTTTTCTACCTGCAAGTGATTATAGCGACTTTTCTTATTGGTCAATAACGTACTGCCATTACTGTCGCGTAACTGGTAGATCGTTTGACCAGCATAAGTAAAATGACAACAACTTGCCAATAGCAAACCACTGATTCCATAACGCCCCAAAACATGCACATTTATTTTCATTGTTTATATTAAGTAAACACAAGCGAGAAAAATTTAATAAAGAGTTTAACAAAAAATTACGGAATGAAAAGACTTGTGCGCTGCATTTATAAACGAGTTTGTAAATGCAAGTCATTTTTTACATTTTAGCAGTAGAAAAAAAAATATGATTTAATTTAAAACCTTAGGCTTGACAGGGTTAACTAGTTGATTTTTATAAATAATTAAATTGATCAAAAAATGATCAATTTAAAGAAAAGCCTTATCTTTTGAGCCGGACAAGTTGTCAAGTCTGTTTCAATCCACAAAGTTATCCACAGCTTTTGTGGACAACTGTGGAAAAGTCCAAAAGATAAGCATCTTGACTAAAAAATGAACGCAATCGTTCCATATATCAATCTAAATAAAACATGAAAATGAAACTAATAAGACATTTTCATTAAAATAAATTCTTTTGATGCGATAGCGGTCCGAATCGGCTAAAATTGCGCGGTATTTTTTTTATGGGTTAATCTCGTCTATGTACTCGCCAGTTGAGTCCGAACAAGGATTTAATTTCAAACCTGAACTGCCAACAAGCTCAGCCTACTACCGTTTGTTGAAGAAGCTTCGCCGCCAGGTCGGACATGCCATTCGTGACTTCAAGATGATTGAAGAAGGCGATAAGGTCATGGTGTGTATTTCTGGTGGTAAAGACAGTTATACCCTGTTGGATATCCTGCTACAGTTCAAGCGCATCGCACCCATCAATTTCGATGTAGTGGCTGTGAACCTGGACCAGAAACAGCCCGGCTTCCCTGAAGATGTATTACCGCGTTATTTAGAACAAAATAACATTCCGTATTACATTCTGGAAAAAGACACCTACAGCATTACCAAAAAACTGACGCCAGAAGGCAAAACCTACTGTGCAGTCTGTTCGCGTTTGCGTCGTGGTTCTTTGTACGGTTTTGCACAGGAAATTGGCGCGACCAAAGTTGCTTTAGGCCATCATCGTGATGATATCTTGGCGACTTTCTTCCTGAACCTGTTCCATGGCGGCAGCTTGAAGGCGATGCCACCAAAACTGTTGTCTTCAGATAAAAAGAATATTCTGATTCGCCCACTGGCCTATGTGGAAGAAAAAGACATCATCAAATATGCAGAAATGCGTCAATTTCCAATTATTCCATGTAATTTATGTGGCTCTCAGGACAACCTGCAGCGCGCAATTATCAATGACATGTTACGTGATTGGGATAAAGCACATCCAAAACGTCTGCACAGCATTTTTGGCGCATTGCAAAATGTTTCGCCATCGCAGCTGGTCGATCGTGAATTATTTGATTTTGAAGTGCTGGACAGCCAGCGTGAATTCGACTTCAAAGGCGGTGATTCAACTGAAGAAGCGGTGGAAGGCGAGAACCGCCGGATCAATATGGTCAATCTGGGCTTTGCTGCAGACTAATTTTAGAACGTGTAGACATCAGCCTGCGGGTTGATGTCTGCTTATAAACATAAATAAAAATAGAACTACAAAAATTGAACGGCGCGTACAAAATTCGTTAGCCTTTGCGCTAATGATCATGATATAACAAAGCACAAGCATAATAGCTTCAACATGATGTCGTCTGGATAGTCGACACAAATGAACAAATAATTTGAGGAAAGATCATGCCTGCTTTTTTAACTGATGATTGGTTTTCAACTGTAGAAACTCTAACTGCGCAAGCTGGCGATTTGAATTTGCCACCAGCTTTGGCGAACCTTGCGATTAATTTGGTTGTAGCGGACACTACAGGTAATACTGAACTATCTTTAGATGGTGGGGCAATCAAGAAAGGTTTGTCTTCAAATGCCAAAACCACGCTGAATATGGATGGCGAAACTCTACGTAAAGTTTTCCTGGAGTTTGATATGGCGGCTGCGATGCAGGCCTTCATGACAGGTAAAATCAAAGTACAGGGTGATATGTCACAATTGATGGCACTTCAGACTGCAAAACCAAGTCAGGAACAAAAAGATTTGTTCAAGAAAGTACTTGAAAATACCACGGCTTAATTCTACTAAGACATTAGCCTGAATAAAGACGAAAAAAGCTTACCCTGAGGTAAGCTTTTTTTATGTCATTTTGATTAATGCTAAGGTTTTAGCTTAGATATTCACCAATTGTGGTGTGGTCTTGATATGTTCCAAATAAGCACGAATGCGGGTCACATATTGTACCGCTTGACGGTAGCGACCATTATTGGCTTTATTCTGATCCAGATAGGCATATAAGTTCACCCAGTTATTCGGGTTCTTGCCTTGCGACTGAATGCGCTTTTGCAACTGATTCACTGCACCTGGGCCCATATTATAAGCTACCAGTGCAAACCAGTTCCGATCTGGAAAAGGAATATGATCATAGCGACTAAGCATTTGATCATAATACTTGGCACCACCCTGAATGCTTTGAGCAGGATCGGTACGGTTACTCACGCCCATGGCTTTTGCTGTACTGTTGGTCAGCATCATCAAACCACGCACACCCGTCGGAGAAACTGAATTCGGTTTCAGATAAGATTCCTGATAACCAATGGCCGCCAGTAAATGCCAATCCAGGTCATACTGCTGCGCTGTCTGTTTAAAACTCGCTTCATAGATCGGCAGACGGTTGTTCAAATCACGTTGAATGGTGGTCCAAGATTCCTCTTTCACGACATTCTGATTATAAAATGAAGCAAGCTGCTTGATGGCACCACTTTGTTTGCCTTTGCAGACAAAAGCACTGGCCGTCTGGCTCAAAGGATCTGTAGCAGATTTAAACACCAGATTTAAATTGGTATTCAAGCCATTACTCGACAGAATCGATTCATCGCCACAAGTGGCTGAGAATGACGTCAAACGCTTATTTTCAATGGTGCGTATATCGGTAGTCGTCATAGCCAGATTGGCTTTACCCTGAGCAACCCATTGTAGGGCAGTCTGATTATCAGGAACGATTTTAAAATCGAGCTTTACATTCAGATTGTTGGCATAGTTACGAACCAGATCATAACCGAAGCCATGTAGATGTTGTCCATCCTGGAATACGGTAGTCGGATTTTCAACCGCAACCACGGTCAACTTATTGCTATTGACCACATGATCAAACTGAAGTGTGGTCTTACTTGCATTGATACTGTGTAGGGGAATAAATGCAGTGCTCAGTACAAGTGCTTTCAAAGGGAGAGAAGAAATTACAGATCTTAGGCAAAGCCTCGACCCAGTGGATGAACTACTGTGCATGTTGTCTCCGCTACAAGTAATTTATGCCCTAAAAATCACAGCCAACAAAGCCAGAAATTTTAACAGTTTGATAAATTCAATAAGGGTTGGGCAGTCATGACGTCATTCAAAATGACAAGAGATTTAAAGATAATTATGTAGAAAAACTACATAGATTAAAAAGTAAGCATTTCCGGAAGTTGCTGGCATATTAATGATCTGAAAAACGATTGTCAAATTTTGTACACAAATTATTTTTAAAAATAATTTTAAGGTATTGAAATATAAAGTTAATTTTTTTAGAATTTTTCCATTGTGTTAAAATGGTAAATAAAATAAGCTGTTTGTAAGTTAAAACACTGAAAATATGATCAGCAAGACGTATGAAATCCAACTTAATCACCCGTGCTGGACACGATAAATTGGTGGCAGAACTTAAGAATCTCTGGCATGAAGAACGTCCTGAAATTACCAAAAAAGTGAACTGGGCAGCCAGTCTCGGCGACCGTTCTGAAAACGCAGACTACCAATATAACAAGCAAATTTTGCGTAAAATTGATCGACGGGTCAGGTATCTCGGCAAGCGCCTCGAAGAACTGAAAATCATCGATTTTTCCCCGGAGCAGGAAGGAAAAGTTTATTTTGGTGCCTGGGTAGAAATTGAAAACGAAGAAGGGGAACAAAAAACTTTACGTATTGTCGGTGTAGATGAAATTTATGATCATCATCCGCAGCATATTTCGATCAGTTCACCGATGGCACGCGCGTTATTAGGCAAGCAGGTCGATGATGAGGCCGAGGTATTGACTCCCTCCGGCAAGAAACTTTGGTTCATCAATTCAATTCGTTATGAAAAGCCAGAAAATTCAGCAGATTAATATAATTGATTTTATTTTGTGCAGTTGATGCAGTGAAAGCATAAAAATATTTGCCAAGCGTGATTTTTGTTTATATCATGTCGGCCATGGAAGCGTGGCAGAGCGGTTTAATGCACCGGTCTTGAAAACCGACGAGGGTGTGAGTCCTCCGTGAGTTCGAATCTCACCGCTTCCGCCAAATTTTAAAAACCCAGTCAATTTGACTGGGTTTTTTTATGTCTCAATATTTTTCGGTTGTTGATCCACTTGAGGCTGAATGTAGTTATTTCTCTCATCATTCGCTATTGAGTTAAATTCAACTCAAGATCATTTCAAGATTCAAATCTTTGAATGAAAATGCCCAGGTTGGCTTTGATTTCGGATGATTTTTAGCTGAATAAACCGCTTTTTATAGAAGTTTCGCTAAATTTTATTGCCAAAAATCTGATTTATTTATATGATGGCGGCCAAGGAAGCGTGGCAGAGCGGTTTAATGCACCGGTCTTGAAAACCGACGAGGGTGTGAGTCCTCCGTGAGTTCGAATCTCACCGCTTCCGCCAAATTTTTAAAACCCCAGTCGAAAGATTGGGGTTTTTCTTTTTAGGCTGCAGATCTTGAATATTAAATTCTTTAGTCCTGAACTTAATTCATAAAATCTTGAAAAATGGACGTATCGGCCAAATATAGAGTCAGAGGCGTCAACGCGCTATCATACGCCCAAGCATCATATGGATCTCATTATGAAAATTGTCGCAGATGAAAATCTGGCATTTACCGATTATTTCTTTTCCGAATTTGGTGATATTCAACATCGTGCAGGGCGAACCTTAAGCGCAGATGATGTCAAAGATGCCGATAGCCTGTTGGTACGTTCAGTGACTCAGGTCAATGAAGTACTGCTACAGAATAGTTCGATTAAATTTGTGGGTAGTGCCACCATTGGCACAGATCATTTGGATATTGCTGCATTAGAACAGCATGGGATTCAATGGAGTAATGCAGCCGGCTGTAATGCGCAAGCAGTGGCTGAATATGTGATTACCGCGTTATTGCAGGTGCGTCCTGAATTATTCGATGCCAATGCGACATTTACCTTGGGTATTGTCGGTTTGGGTAATGTTGGAATCCGATTGGTCTACATGGCGAAGCTCTTGGGCTGGCGCGTGATTGGCTATGATCCTTTGGTGAAAAGAGAGCAGGTTGATCAAGTTGAATTTCATGAATTATTACAGCAGGCGGATGCAATTTCGATTCATGTCCCTTTAACTACAACAGGCGCATATCCGACTTATCATTTATTCAATGCTGCTGCATTGGCACAAATGCAGCCTGACGCAATCCTGATTAATTCAGCACGTGGGCCTGTTATTGAAGAGGCCGCGCTGATCCAGGATATACAGGCGACACATCGCACCGTGATTTTGGATGTTTTTGAACACGAACCGCTGATTTCAGCAGAACTTCTGGATCTGGTGACTTTGGTGACTCCGCATATTGCCGGCTATAGCCTGGAAGGCAAGGCACGTGGTACCCAGATGATTTACGAAGCTTTTTGTCAAACTTTCGGTTTTGCAGCCAATAAACAGTTTGAATCCCAGCTGCCTATCTGTGAGCAGTTTTTTCAGGGGCAGGATTTAAAAATGGCATTGCAACAGCATTTATCCCAAATTTATGACATTGCTCGTGATGATGCCAATCTACGTGCCTGTCTCAAAGAAGGCAAAATCGATCAGCAGGCATTTGATCATTTACGTAAAACCTATCCGCTGCGTCGTGAGTGGGCAGCACATGGTGGGCCGAAGGCATGACGATGACGTATCAACCCACTTGTGACCTTCAAGCCATGCGTGCACGGGCGACCTTATATCGTCAAATCCGTCAATTTTTCGCTGAGCGGGATGTATTAGAGGTGGAAACACCGATTTTGTCTCAAGCCGGTGTGACCGATGTGCATTTAGCCTCGGTACAGGCACAGCGCCATGTGCTGGGTAAACTGAATACGCATTATTTGCAGACCTCACCCGAATTTGCTATGAAGCGCTTATTGGCCAGTGGTAGTGGACCCATTTACCAAATCTGTAAGGTCTTCCGCAATGATGAGCATGGACGCAAGCACAATAGCGAATTCACCATGCTGGAATGGTATCGCCCGGGATTTAGCTTAAAAGATCTGATGTTTGAAGTATCGGATTTGCTGAATGTGACTTTGAAAGCACGTTTTGGCGAAATCCGTCCGACCATTCTAAGCTATAAACATGCTTTCATGGATCGTCTGGATCTCAATCCACTTCAAGCCACTTTACAAGAATTGAAAGATTGCTGCCGTCGCGTTGGTCTTAATCTGGATCTGGGAAATGACCGTCTTGGCTATATCGACCTATTATTTTCACATATGGTTGAACCGAGTCTGGGGTTTGATACCGCAGTATTCCTGACCGATTTCCCCCCTGAAATGGCCTCTCTGGCGAAAACCCGAATCGATGAAGATGGTGAACTGGTCGCCGCACGTTTTGAATTGTATATCGAAGGTTTAGAATTGGCCAATGCCTATGATGAGCTGATTGATGCCGACGTATTGCGTTCGCGCTTTGAGGGGGATAATGCAGAACGGGCCAAGCTGGGCTTGCATGTCATGCCGATCGATAAATATCTATTGGCAGCTTTACCGAATATGCCGGAATGTTCTGGAATTGCCCTTGGAATTGACCGTTTGTTGATGATTGCAACCAATCAAATGAAACTGGAGCAAGTGATTACTTTTCCGGCAGATATTTCCTGATGGTACTGATCCAATATTTCTTAATTCCTTTTGTGATAAAGAGAAATTAAGCTATTAAAAAAGCACCCGAGGGTGCTTTTTTATTATTCAATCGCTACGGTTTGTTGTGCTTTGAGTTCACCGAGTGCCTGAATCCGTCGTTCAATCAGCATTTCACCAATATCCGGACCCTGAATATCGGCAGGCAGGTCTTGTGCCTTGATGGCGCGTACGGTTTGCATGGCATCGAGGACATATTGTGCTTGTGGATAAGCACGATCTTCCAGACCTAGACGGCCACGTGAATCACATTCACACGCCTGGACGAAAGCTTCGACACGTTCAGGGCGACGTAACACATCCAGACGTTGCAATAATCGCCATAAGGTTCCCGGCTTAAGATTAAAGGCCTGATGGCATTTTAGATGCTCTTTACACACAGCCAAAGCCAGTTGCTTGGTATACGTCGGTACTTTTAAGCGATCACACAGTTCATTTACTGGCTTGATGCCACGTTCTTCATGCATGATATGTCGCGGTAATTCGTCAACCGGCGTCAAAGCTTTTCCTAAGTCATGCACTAAAACGGCAAAACGTACATCCAGACTATAATTTTGACGACACGCCTGCTGCAAGGACATCATGGTATGAATGCCACAGTCAATTTCCGGATGATATTCAGGGCGCTGTGGAATGCCATATAAGGCGTCAATCTCAGGGAATAGCACCTTTAAAGCACCACATTGACGTAATACTTCAAAATACACATCAGCATGACGTTCGGATAAAGCACGGGAAGTCTCTTTCCAGACGCGTTCCGGTGTCAATGCATTTAATTCACCGGTTTCAGTCAAGCGCTGCATTAATGCCAAGGTTTCATTGGCAATCACAAAGCCTGCACTCGTATAACGGGCAGCAAAACGGGCTATTCGCAGTACGCGCAATGGATCTTCGATAAAGGCATCGGAAACATGACGTAGAATCCGGTTTTCCAGATCCTGTTGACCACCATAAGGATCATAAACCTGGCCGGCATCATCCATGGCCATGGCATTAATGGTCAGATCGCGACGAATCAGATCCTGCTCCAGGGTAACGCTGACATCGGTATGAAACTCAAAACCATGATAACCAGAACCAGATTTACGTTCGGTACGCGCCAGTGCATATTCTTCTTTTGTTTGGGGATGTAGAAAAACAGGGAAATCTTTGCCTACGGGCTGATAGCCTAAGTCAAGCATTTGCGCGGGAGTTGCACCAACGACCACATAATCTTTTTCGTGATAGGGGTGTCCGAGCAAATGATCTCGAACTGCGCCGCCTACTAAATAAACTTGCATGAAAAAACCTCTATTCTTACAAGCATCATGCTACAGAATAGAGGTTTTCTCAAGTTAAGAAACGAGGCTGATGCGTCGTTATCTTGTCATTGGCTTAAAGTGCATCTTGTTCCGCTTGCTGGATTTCTGCAACAGTCAATGCAGTCATGTTGATCACACGACGCGTAGTTGCAGTCGGTGTCAAGATGTGCACAGGTTTCGCAGCACCTAGAAGAATTGGACCAATCGTTACGTTGTTGCCTGAAGTTGCCTTTAACAGGTTAAACGAGATATTGGCAGCATCCAGATTCGGCATGATCAGCAAGTTTGCAGAGCCTTTGAAACGTGAATTCGGGAATGCAAACTGACGAATGTTCTCATCCAGTGCAGCATCACCGTGCATTTCACCTTCAACTTCCAGCTCAGGCGCGATTTCAGACAAGATGTCATATACCTTACGCATTTTTTGCGCGCTGGCATCATGCTGGTCTGAACCGAAGCTTGAGTGAGAAAGCAGGGCAATACGTGGCGTCATACCAAAACGGCGAACTTCTTCAGCAGCTAGAATCGTCATTTCAGCTAGCTGCTCAGCCGTTGGATTAGTGTTGACATAGGTATCGGCAATGAACAGGTTACGGTCTTCAAGCATCAAGGCATTCAGGGTAAAGAAGGTGTTATGACCATCTTTCTTGCCAATGATGTTGCTGACGAAGTCCAGGTGAATGTCGTAGCTTGAATACGTACCACACAGCATACCGTCTGCCATACCATGTTTCACAAGCATCGCTGCGATCAGGGTCGAGCGACGACGTGCTTCACGCTGTGCATATTCAGGCGTTACACCCTTACGCTGCATGATGTTGTAATAATCGTCTGCAAACATTTCATAGTTCGGGTTCTTTTCCTGATCAACAATCGTGATATTCACGCCATCTTCAAGACGCAGACCCAATTTTTTAATGTTGGCTTCAATTACAGCTGGGCGACCCACCAGAATTGGAATTGCCAAACCATCATCTACCGCAATTTGAACTGCGCGAAGTACACGCAGGTCTTCACCTTCCGCATAAGCAATACGTTTAGGATCAGATTTGGCTTGTTCGAAAATCGGTTTCATCATGAATGCAGAGTTGTAGACAAACTCAGACAAACGTTGACGATAATGCGAGAAATCCGTGATTGGACGTGTTGCCACGCCAGAATCCATGGCTGCTTGTGCAACAGCAGGTGCGATTTCTAGAATCAAACGTTGATCCAGTGGTCCCGGAATCAGGTATTCACGGCCAAATGATGCAGATTTTTCACCATAAGTCGCCGCATCAGCTTCAACGTGTGCCATACGCGCGATCGCGTGGACACAGGCAATTTTCATTTCTTCGTTAATGGTGGTTGCACCAACGTCCAATGCACCACGGAAGATGTACGGGAAGCACAGTGCGTTATTCACCTGGTTCGGATAGTCAGAACGGCCAGTTGCCATGATCACGTCATCACGTACTTCATGCGCATGTTCAGGCAGAATTTCTGGATCCGGGTTTGCCAAGGCAAAGATGATCGGATCTTCAGCCATGACCTTGACCATTTCTTTGGTCAGAATGCCCGCAGCAGAAAGACCGAGGAACATGTCTGCACCCGCAATCACGTCACCGAGCTGAGTAGCTTCGATGTCTTGTACATAGGCTTTCTTGGATTCATCCAGGCCTTCACGATGCGTAGTCAGCAGACCGCGTGAATCGGCAACGATGATGTTCTCTTTTTTAGCACCCAGAGCGCAAAGCAGATTCAAACAAGACAGTGCAGCAGCACCCGCGCCTGAAGCCACAATCTTGATGTCTTCAATTTTTTTGCCGTTGATTTGTAACGCATTGAGAAGTGCAGAACCCACAATAATCGAAGTACCGTGCTGATCATCATGGAATACCGGAATATTCATGCGTTCACGCAATTTTTGCTCGATATAGAAACACTCTGGCGCCTTGATATCTTCAAGGTTAATCCCGCCGAAAGTCGGTTCTAATGCAGCGACAATATCCACAATTTTGTCTGGATCATTTTCAGCAATTTCGATATCGAATACATCAACGCCAGCAAATTTTTTGAATAATACGCCTTTACCTTCCATAACAGGTTTAGAAGCCAAAGGACCAATATTACCCAGGCCAAGCACGGCAGTACCATTGGTCACGACAGCAACCAGGTTACCACGAGCCGTATACAATGCAGCAGTTGAAGGGTCGCGTTCAATCTCAAGACATGGTGCAGCTACGCCAGGCGAGTAAGCAAGGGCCAAGTCACGTTGGTTGACCAATTGTTTGCTTGGTGTAACGCTGATTTTCCCCGGGGTAGGAAATTCGTGATAGTAAAGGGCCTGTTGCTTTAAAGATTGTTCGTCCATCAGTCTCTCGATCGTTGTAAAGATTACCCGGTCAGCGGGCAAAAAATTTATTTATGTTCCTGAATATACCATTTGTTGGCCAGTTCGGACAGACAAAGACGGCCGTTTTTCCAACAAACTTATTGTGCTCGGGTATGGACTTAGACTTGAGATATATAAGTCTGATGCGTCTTGTCTCGTACTAAATAAGCGGTTGCATCCTGCTCAGGAAGCGGTTTGGAAAATAAGTAACCCTGGGCAATATCACAGTCTAAATCACGTAGATATTCTAGCTGTTCTTCAGTCTCGATCCCTTCCGCGACCACGGTCATGCCCATGGCTTTACCCATGGCCACCATGGCGCTGACAATCGCTGCCTGTTTGTTTTCCCCAATCTTGCAAACAAAACTGCGATCAATTTTTAAGGTATCAATTGGAAAATCAGCAAGATAGGAGAGAGAAGAATAACCTGTACCGAAATCATCTAGGGCAATATGAATATGTCGCTGTTTAATCTCATTCAGCAGGTTTTTGACCGCTTCCGAATTTTCAATTAAAGAAGATTCGGTAATTTCCAGCTCCAGGCTGGCGCCAGAAATCTGGTTGTCTGCAATGGCTTGGTCCAGATCATCAAGTAATTGACCACGACGCAATTGCTGCGCCACGATATTGACTGATACACAAATATGATTAAAGCCCAGATCATTCCATTGGCGAATCTGTTTAGCGGCCTGCTGGATCACCAGACGACCAATGTCTGAAATCAGGCTAGTTTGTTCCGCTAACGGGATAAACAGCCCGGGTGCAATAATGCCTTTTTCTGGATGGTTCCAGCGAATCAGTGCTTCAAAGCCATAAATGCTTTGATCGCTGAAATTGATTTTGGGCTGATAATATACCACCAGTTCATTATTCTGGATCGCTTTACGCAAATCCCGTTCCAGAAAAACTCCTTTGTTCTGTAATGAATGATTTTCACTGCAATAAAAATGAATGGTGTTGCCACCGAGATTTTTGGCTTCGTTCAATGCCTGTTCGGCACAATTATTTAAATAATCCAGCTGACGGCCATGATCCGGATAAAAGGCCACACCCATAGACAGGGTAATCACATGATCCTGACCATAAATATTGAATGGTCTGCTAAAGGCCTGAGCGATGCGTTCACAATGGTGTTGAACTGAAGGGCGAATATGCGAAATTTCATAGAGAATCGCAAAATCATCTCCATTCAGGTGTGCAACAAACAAAGCTTCTGCATTGGTCATACGCAGGCGCTGCGCCACCTGACGTAAAAGTTCATCACCGCCGTTATTGGACAGATATTCATTCAATGGGCGGAAACGGTCGATGTTAAGCCGAATCACAGCCATCTCTTTAATCGAGTCTTTTTGCGAAACCAGATATTGATGCAACTGATAATTATAATAGAAGCGGTTCGGTAAATCGGTCAGCGTGTCATAATTTTCCAGATAGGACAGGCGCTGTTCCTGTAATTTACGTTCAGTCAGATCTGATACGATGCCAATATAATGGGTAATCCGGCCTTCATCATCAGTCACGGCATTAATATGCAGCCATAAGGTCGACTCTTTGCCAGACAGAAATTTGGCATAAACCTCTCCATCATAAGAGCCAATTTTCTGGATCTGTTTAACAATATTGGCCTGAAAAGTACGTTGCTGGGATTTGTTTTGCACCGCAATATCAAATAAGGATTTACCGATAATTTCGTCACGCTCAAAACCGCTCAGGTATTCGTAGTGAGGATTGACATCGATATAATCCAAATCAGGATTCAGAATGAAAATGCCTTCCGCAGCCTGTTCCAGTACACTGGCCACCAGCTTTAAACGTTCCTGAGACAGACGTTCCTGCTGGATATCACGACGGATGCCGACCATGCGCAAGGGTTTTTTATTTTTAGGATCACGACTGATCACCCGACCAATATCATGCACCCAACTCCAGCCACCTTCACTGAGCTTGATCCGGTAAGTGGCATCATAGCGTTCAATCTGGCCACGCAGATGTTGTTTCATATTGCGCTTAAAATAGTCCAGATCTTCGGGGTGAATCAGATACTGTAATTGCAGATGGTGATCTTTGGAATCGCGCAGAATCTTTTCGTCTTTATGATTGGTTAAGGTGATGCTGCGCTCTTGAATATTCCAGTCCCATGGCCGAATACCAGCAATTTCATGTGCAAGTTCCAGATTCTGCTGCTGATTTTTCAGGTCATGATTGATCTGTTCAATATCATAGGTACGTTCCCGTACCTTTTGCTCCAGCAATTGATTGCTAAGCTGTAATTGCAGTTCAATATCTTTAGATTTATTGACTTCAGTTTTGAGTTGCTGACACAGTTCATCAGTCCAATGGATCTGCTGTTCTGCATTTTTCACCAGAATATCATTTTCTGCATACAGACGTGAGGTGCGGCTGTGAATTCGGTAACTACTCGTCGCGCACAGCAAAATCACAATCATGGTGAAGTTTAAAGCCAGCGCAAAGAAAGGATTGGAATGACCTATATGATAAATTTGCGATAGTAAAAAAGGCAGTAAGGACGGTAGAAATGCCAGGCAGAAATAACTGAGTTTCTGGGTTAAATAGGTTAAACCGAAGGCTTGGGTAACAATCAGCAACAAGGCAGACAAGGTCAGTGCTTCAATATCTTCAAATGCAGGATTAGCCTGTGGCAAATAATAATAAATCGTAAAAATACCTGCCGCGATACTGAGGCCAACAGCTAGACTTTGTATCTGTAACCAGCGGTGTGCACTTTTCTGGTTATATTGTTCAGGCTTGAAATACAGCGTACTTACTAGCCAACACATGCTGACCAGAAGTTCTGTCAGAATAAACCAGGTATTAAAATAGGTATTAGACGGGCTATATTGAATATGATAAATACAAAAAATATAAAGGCAGATCACCATGATACTGAGCAAAAAATAGCGACTATGGCGAAGCGTGTTCGCAATCTGAGCATCATGTAAATGCTGCTGAATATAGTCGTCCTGATTATCAACCATGTGATTCAATGCCTGTATTCATCCTAAACGGTTTTCGTCCTTGTGCATTGTTATTATAAAAAACCCCAGGAAATGTGTGAAATCAATTAATAAGTATTTGTTATTCTTTAGTCGAGATTAGATGTCTTAAAAATAAAAATCAACAAAATTAAAGACAAATTTTTACCCATCCGATGAACTAAAGCACATAATTCAAAATTGACAGGGCAACAACAGGAGCAGTTTCGGTACGTAGTACACGCTCGCCTATACACCAGTTGAGAAAACCTTTCTGGTTTGCGGCACTAATTTCTGCCTCACTCAAGCCACCTTCGGGGCCAATCAGCAGGGCAAGATCTAAAGTCGCATCTGCCAGTACATCTGTTTCATCTTTATTGGGTGCTAAAACCAGTTTGGTGTTCGGAAGTTCAGTATCCAGCCATTTTTCAAGTGACATGGGCGCTAAAACTTCAGGCACAATGTTTAGACCACATTGTTCACAAGCCGCAATAGCAATGCCTTGCCAGTGATCCAGCTTTTTCTGGTCGCGATCATACTTTAAACGCATTTCACAACGATCCGAAGTCAGCAGCTGAATTTCGGAAACGCCCAGTTCGACTGCTTTCTGAATCGCATAATCCATACGGTCGCCTTTACTCATCACCTGACCGAGCAAAGCCTGGAACTTTGGTGTGCGATTGGCAGGATTAAATGCATTGACCGAGACGGTGGCTGATTTTTTAGCAACCTCGGTTAAAGTCACGTCATATTCGCCACCCTGTCCATTGAACAGGGTCGCGCTTTCACCGACTTGCGCGCGTAAAACCTTTACCCAATGATGAAATACAGTTTCCGTAAGCTCAAGGCTGACATCAACAGTTAAATCAGCATCTATATAAAAACGTGGCATTGATCGTTCTACTCAAAAAATCGGTGAAATAAAGGGCTTAAGCTAAACCAAGATCGGTGACCAGCTGACGGGTCGGGTCAGTAGTATTCATGGTGTAGAAATGCAAGCTTGGCGCACCACCTGCAAGTAGACGCTCACAGAATTTAACCACAACTTCATGGCCAAAGGCTTTAATGCTGGCAGTATCGTCACCATAAGTTGCCAGTTGCTTGCGAATCCAGCGTGGAATTTCAGCACCGGTACCATCAGCAAAGCGAATCAGGTTGCTGGAATTGGTAATTGGCATGATGCCTGGCGCAACCGGAATATCGATTCCTGCTTTCTGGATACGATCTACAAAGTAAAAGTAAGCATCTGGATTGAAGAAGAACTGGGTTAAAGCAGCATTGGCACCGGCCTGAACTTTTTCAACAAAGTGCTGAATGTCTTTGTCAAAGCTTTCTGCCTGTGGATGCATTTCCGGATAAGCTGCGACTTCAATTTTAAAATGATCGCCTGAATGTTCGCGGATAAAGCGAACCAGATCAGCTGCATAAGGTAATTCACCCAAACCCACTTGGCCTGAAGGCAAGTCACCACGCAGGGCAACAATACGGTTAATGCCTTGAGATTTGTACAGGTCTAGAAGTTCAGCAATACGTGCTTTGTCATCGCCAATACAAGACAAGTGAGGGGCAACAGGTGCGCCTTTTCCATTAAAGTCATTGATGGTAGACAGGGTGCGTTCACGGGTCGAACCGCCAGCACCATAGGTCACAGAAAAGAATTCTGGATTTAAGAGTTGTAACTCTTGATGTACAAGCTTGAGTTTTTCCGCGCCTACATCAGTTTTGGTTGGGAAGAATTCAAATGAAATTGGAATCTGTTTAGACATGTTCAAATCCTTTTTATAAATACTTGTAATTTTGGATTGCCCTCATCCTAACCTTCTCCCAAAGGGAGAAGGGACTTCCATTACGATAGTTAAAGTCTTTAAAACTTACCCTCTAACTATTTTCACAATAGAAGTTTCCCTCTCCTTTTAGGAGAGGGCTAGGGAGAGGTAAAAACAAAAATTAGTATTTATAAGCATCCGACTTGAATGGGCCTTCAACTTGAACACCCAAGTAATCCGCTTGTTCTTGAGTCAGTTGAGTCAAGACACCACCGAAACCAGCAACCATCGCAGCAGCAACCTCTTCATCTAATTTCTTAGGAAGAAGTTCTACACGAATTTGTGCAGCTTTTTCAGATTCTGGAAGATCAGCAAATCTTTCAGCGAATAAATGCATTTGACCCAATACCTGGTTGGCAAATGAACCATCCATAATACGTGATGGATGACCAGTCGCATTACCAAGGTTCACCAAACGGCCTTCAGAAAGAAGGATCAGGTAATCATTTTCATTTTCTGAACGATATACCTGGTGTACTTGAGGCTTAACTTCAACCCACTTGTAGCCACGTAGGTAAGCTGTATCAATTTCAGTATCGAAGTGACCGATGTTACATACAACAGCGCCCGCTTTTAATGAATCAAGCATTGCTGAATCACAAACGTGGTAGTTACCCGTTGTAGTCACGATAAGGTCAGTGTTTTGAAGAAGATCAACGTTGATGTCTTCTTTCTTACCTGTTTGTACGCCATTTTTGTATGGAGATACAACTTCATAACCGTCCATACATGCTTGCATAGCACAGATTGGGTCAATTTCAGTTACGCGTACAATCATGCCTTCTTGACGAAGAGATTGAGCAGAACCTTTACCTACGTCACCGTAACCGATTACAAGCGCACGACGGCCAGATAAAAGCATATCTGTACCACGTTTGATTGCATCGTTCAGTGAGTGACGGCAACCGTATTTGTTGTCGTTTTTAGACTTGGTTACTGAATCGTTTACGTTGATTGCAGGAACTTTTAAAGTGCCATCACGAAGCATTTCATACAGACGTTGAACACCTGTCGTTGTTTCTTCAGTTACACCGTGAATTTTTTCAATCACTTCTGGGTATTTTTCATGAACAAGTAGTGTTAAATCACCGCCATCGTCAAGAATCATGTTGGCATCCCAAGGCGTGCCATTTACATTGATTTGTTGTTCAAGACACCACATGTATTCTTCTTCAGTTTCGCCTTTCCAAGCAAATACAGGAATGCCCGCAGCAGCGATTGCAGCAGCAGCATGGTCTTGAGTCGAGAAGATGTTACATGAAGTCCAGCGAACTTCTGCGCCTAATTCAACCAGTGTTTCAATTAAAACAGCTGTTTGGATGGTCATGTGGATACAGCCGAGAATTTTCGCGCCTGCAAGTGGTTTTACTGCCGAGTAGCGTTTACGCAGACCCATTAGGGCTGGCATTTCAGCTTCTGCAAGTTTAATTTCTTTACGGCCGTAATCAGCAAGTGAAATATCAGCAACTTTGTAATCTGTAAATGAAGCAGTAACCGCGTTCATCAGGATCTCCTAGGAAAAAATAGATTGGATCGTTCTGTTCGCGGATGCCGTTGTTGATCAGAACGAATGTCTGACCGATGGTCGAGCCTAGCGATTTTACATTTAGTACCTGTAAAACGTCGCAGCATCCCTCGACTAGCGGGGTATTGTACTTGGAAAATTCAGAAGGTGAAAGTCAGATGCTTAAAGTTTCATCTAACAGTTCTAATAAGTCATCTTTTTCTTGGAATGCTCTCCAAATTACGAAAGCTTTATCCACGATTTGGATCTGTTTTGCATTTGAATTATATTCAATTACAGTTGGTTTTATATCAATTTTTGTTTGTAATTCAATTATTCGAGATAAAAATACGGACATTTGGGGTAAAGATATTTTTTTAACTAAATAGTCTTTTATTAAACGTAATAACGCTTGTGTATAAATACCTCGATTCAAGTCTTTTTCTTCGGCAATAATTAAACCTATTATAATCATTTTATATGGTTGAGATTCAGTGTCCCCAAAGCCCCCACTAAATTCTGTAAGAAATTTCTCATAGCGGGAATTTTGAACACTTAGAATATTCTTTATTTCAGAATAGACATCAAATCCCATTCCAACATGTTTAATTTCAGGTTGAGTTTTATATATTCCACTTTGTGTACATGCTTCAGCACAAATTTGTTGAAAGATAAAAATACTTCCTCGGCATAATTCAATTAGAAGGTTTTTGAAAGCAGAGTTGAACTTAACGTTTAATAGGCGCTCACTATTTTCAAAGACTTTTGTAAGATCTGTAGCTGACCAATAGTCTGCATTTATTGATTGAATTCTCCCACTTAGTTCCCCATTTAAAACAGTTAGTCTATCTTTTTCTAACCAAATTCCAATTATAATAAATGTAATATTAGAATTATCTTGAAATGCTTTGAGTGCATAAGCAAAAGATTTTTGTGTTTCTGGTTGTAGGTAATGAAAGTCTTCTAAAATTATATATTTCTCGAAATTAATTTTTTTAAGTAAGTCAATCACTTGATTTATATCATCTAAATCAAGTATGCAGGTATTTTCTTCATTATACTTTTTCTCACTACTTAATTTAATACTAACTTTTAAAATACTTGGTAATTCAGCTTCAGCACCAATTTCACCTCCAATAGTTTTTTCAACATTAGAAATTATTTTACATCCAGCTTTATTTAAAATTGACTGTATTAATTTTTTTAAATTCCAATTAGGCTGACATGTAATGGAAATACATTCACTATCATTTATATGTCTTTTCCTTAAACTAGTTTTTCCTTGCTTTGAGCAACCGTAAATTACACAATGAGTATTAGCTCCTAAAATATTAATAAATTGCTCATCTATTGAGCGATCGTGATAGTTTAAAGGTAATTCTCTACCTGTATTGAATACTTCTGATGTTGTATGTGTAATTTCCTTTTTGTCGCTAAAAAACATAGATTTCCATTCTAAATTTAGTTTTTGATTATCTTAATTTATATCATAAGATATGGAATCATAAAAATAATATATTCTAAAAAGCCCATCATCTGACGGGCTTTTTTTTACTTATTTAGCTTCAGCAGCATCTGCTTTTTGAGTCCAGAACTCAGCCTGTTCTTCATTGCCATCTACGCCTAAACCATTGGCATAAATAAATGCAAGATCACGCATCGCTTGAACTTCACCCCATTCCGCAGCCTGTTTTACCAAAGCAATCGATTTTTCGACGTCTTTTTCAATTACATCGCCACGACGGTAAAAACCTGCTAGCTCTAAAGTCGCAGCAGGGTGCTTCTCGATATTGGCCTTACTTAACCAGTAATAGGCTAACTCAAAGTGAGCTTTAGATTCTTCCGGATCTTCTTCTGCCAGTTCTTTGGCATAAACGGTATAACCTTCACCTAACCAGTACATTGCATCCACCAGCCCGCCGTTGGCAGCTTTCAATGCCCATTCTTCAGCCAGAATGATGTCATCATCATGCTCGCTTTGCATATACAGCTCAGCCAGTTCAAATTGCGCTTCAGCATTACCGGCTAAGGCAAGATTAGTTAGGGCAGCAGGGAGAGAAACACGCTGGATCATATCAACATCTCAAAAATATTGTGCGTAGACTAAAAGGTTTAAAGCAAAAAAGCCAATCCGAAGGTCAGCTTTTTAAAGAGATTGGTCAATCAAATGATTAGATCAAGCAAATAATCCCTGAGATTGAAGCGATGAACACACAGAACATTACGATCACTTTAATTTTACTTGCCAGATAGCTCAGGCTTAAACCGACCACCAGTGCTGCAAAAGTTAGACTACCCAGCCAGTAACTGATCATATTGCTGGCAAATCCTGTTAACAGACACAGAATCAGGGCAATTATGAGCAATACCCAACCCAGAATAGTCGCAAGTTGTATTTTTTTAGGGTTGAGTTCTGTGTCAAAAATCTGTTTTTGATGTTTGGACATCGACATTGCAAGTGCAAAGAAACCCAGTGAAGTTAAAGCCCAAATCAATAAGAAGAACATCATGCCTGATTCTCCTTGAGAACAGCCTTGGCTTTTTTAGGTGGCAAGCCTTGATGGTTTTTCACTTTATTGAAAGCAAACCAGAACAGGATCGCAAGTACCCACATCGCCAGATCAAAAGAAGCAATGACCCATTGACCATGTAGGATGCT
The DNA here is from genome assembly GCF_024129595.1 of Acinetobacter lwoffii. Lineage (GTDB taxonomy): Bacteria > Pseudomonadota > Gammaproteobacteria > Pseudomonadales > Moraxellaceae > Acinetobacter > Acinetobacter lwoffii_O. Next base: position 168,379 of record NZ_JAMXXS010000001.1, read on the forward strand.
ATTCCAGATCGCTTGACCACCCGTCATAAAGTTCACAATTGGCAGCAAGGCAAATGCAGCAGTGGCGAGCAGTAATAGTTCCAGCCAGGCCTGATGATGAGTGCGAATCATGGCATACAGTAAAGTCAGCAACCAGACAATAAAGAAGCTACGAATTTCCCAGTTCAGACGCATGTCCATGTCTGCCGGAATAAAACGGTTGGCATAAAAATAGGCAGCACAGGCAATCGGTAAACCAATAATGGCAGCGATATTGGTGACTTCAACCACGCGATAGCCAAAGGATTTATAGCCTTGTTTCTGTTGCTGCGGTGCACGTTTAACACACCATAGAATCAAGCCGGTCGCAATCATCAAGGTGCCGACCACCCCTGACATGAACAATAACCAGCGTAACGCCAGATCTACGCCACGTGCTTCATGTAGTGTGGTGAACATGTTATAGATACCATTTGCGACTGAAGGCGTTTTCAGGGTGGTTTGATCCGGCTCTAAATCACCGGTCACACCATTGAAAGCAAGGCTCGGATAAACATTACGATAAGCTACGCTGACTCCGTTTAAGGCACGAAGCTCAATTTCTGCTTTTACGGTATTTGGCTGGATGATGGTTATCGTGCCAACCGGGTTGTTTTTCCATTCTTTCTTTGCTGTTGCCAAGATCGGATTCAGATCGGTTGACGGTGCAGGAGGTGCAGCTTGCATTTCATCACGAGAGCGGCGACCTTCACTGCGTGCAGACATTTCACCGCGCTCGCCACGATTTTCTCTCTCAGCTTGCGGTCGACGTTTTTTGCTCTCACTATGGGTTTCACGGGATTCAGCCTGAATACTGTTGTCTTGAACCAAACTCTTACGTTGATCCTGAAGGAAAGCACCACGATTTTCATAAATCTGGTTTACGCCCCAGGGCATGAGGGTAAAAAGCAATAATAATAAGCCACTGAAGGTAATCATGATGTGAAAGGGCAGGGCAAATACCGCAGTAGCATTGTGTGCATCCAACCATGAACGCTGACCTTTGCCGGGACGGAAAGTAAAAAAATCCTTGAAAATTTTCTTATGGGTAATGACACCGCTGATGATTGCCACCAGCATGAGCAGGGTCGCAACGCCGACCATCCAGCGCGCCCAGATTCTTGGCAAACCATACAATTCAAAGTGGAAACGGTATAAGAATGAACCACCGCGTGTTTCACGCGCTTGCAAAACTTCGCCGGTGGCGCTGTCAATCGTCACGCGGGTACCGCCACGACGGGCACGCGGATCTTCGCCGGCACTACGAATAGTCAGGGTGGTAGTATTTTGGCGTGAGTTAGGAAGCTGGATTGCCCAGCTGCCAGCATCCGGATGGTGCTGTTGCAGATAAGCCAGTGCCACACGGGTTTGTTCGATTTGAGTCTTTGGTGGAACTGATTGATGAAATTCCGGTTTCATCCAGACGGTAATTTCGTTCTGGAAAAAGCTTAAGGTTCCGGTCAAGAAAATCGCATATAAAAGCCAGCCTAAAATCAGACTGGCCCAAGTATGCAACCACGACATCGACTGGCGTGGACCTTCGGGTTTTGCATCTACTCTCATCTCAATGTCCTAAAAGCTTATAGGCGATATAGAGTAAAACACCGGGAATCGCGATCCCGAGCGTAGCTTTGAGCGTCTTATTCACCATAAATACCCAGATAAATGCAGCAGCATTCAAGCTAAAGCCAATCAGGGTGGCGGACATGGCTGCACTGCTTCCACTGTCGATAAAAAGCTGGGCAATCACGATCGTTGCCAGTGTAGCCAGTAGATAACCGCCAGCACCCGCCAGAATAAAGCGATATAAAATCATCCCACGATAAGCCAGCATATTTGCTTTGACTTTATTTTTGCTTGATGGTTTCGGTGCAGTAACTGTTCCAGTCGCTATGGCTTGCATATTCGGACTATTCATCATCGAAAATTCTATTTACAAACTTATGAAGTAATTAATGATAATGATAACAATTATTGTTTAGATTTTAAATATGGGTTGTTGAACTATTTATATGAAAAATAAGTAAAACTGGAAGTTAGGTTAAAAAAGAGAGGGGGAAGGGAATTAAAAAAGATCAAAATGTAAGGCTTACAAATAAAAACAGCGGCTCGAAGGCCGCTGTCTACACTTCATTTATTCACGATTAGTCTTGCTGAATACCTGCAACCACCCAGTCCTGATTTGAACCTGCTGGTTTGGTGAAATGCCAGATTTCTGCGAACGGTTGCGGCAAGCTGTTTAAGTCTTCGCTTACCGTACCTTTAAAGCGTACGCTGACAATATACTGGCCATTGTCAGTCGATGAGTCGACGACCATCGCATTCAGATTTGAAAACTCGGCAACATCCTGATCCTGATTGCTCATGATGTCGTTATACATTGACTGATAAAGTTCAGGAGTCAGATAACGCTGAATTTCAGAAATGTTGCTTGCTGTATTCATGGACTGAATATGGTTAAAACGCTGACGCGCTACACGCAAGAATGCTGCAGGTTCAGTACCATCCGGTAACTGGCTGCCACTTTGGGTATAAGCTGCACCAAAAGGCGCGTTATTTACCGGAGCAGAACCGAACGGAGCATTGTTGCTTGACGTTTGACCACCCACATTCTGACCAAAAATATTGGTACTGTCACCACCGCGAGGTGCAGTCGGTGCCTGACCAAAAGGTGCTGTATTACCAGCACCGCTATTTGGTGCGTATGGGTTAGAAGCTACTTTTTTTTTTGCGCCCATCTTACGGAAAATGAAGAAGGCAACAGCAGCAGCAAGAAGGATCCAGATCCAGCCTGGAATACCACCTTTTTCCTCTTCGGCTTGAGCAGCTTGAGCTTCAGACGCTGCTACACTTTGATCATCCGCCAAAGCATTGGCAGCGACTGCACCAATTGCGGCACCCGCTACACCTGCAGCAACCATACCACCCACACCCGGGCCAGATTTTTGCTGGGTTGCAGCACCCGCTGTTGGCGCTTGTTGAGCAGGCGCAGCTTGACGAGGTTGTTGATAAGATTGAGTAGGCTGTGCAGAACGTTGCATACCGTGACTTTTACCGCCACCAGCACGTTTTGCTTCAGCAGCAAAAGGCGCAACCAATAACACTGCTGTCAAGATACCTGTGATCAAACCGCGCTGTCGAACTTCCATTCATTTTTCCTATGAGTATAAAACCTATTTGAACAATCTATTTATATAGGCTTTGTGTGGAATTTCAATCAAAAATCTGTATTTTTTTGCTCTTTGTACGAAATGAGCCGGTTTACAGTTAATTGAGTTCATCACTCAGCGCCATTGCCTCGCTCAAGGCTTCATGTAAACGCGCAACTGCAATAATTTGCACGCCCTCGATGGATTTTTGCGGTGCATTGCCGCGAGGGACAATAATGTATTTAAAACCATGTTTAATCGCTTCTTTCAGCCGTTCCTGACCGTTCGGCACAGGGCGAATCTCTCCAGACAGTCCGACTTCCCCAAAAACCGCCAGCTGTTGCGGTAAGGCTTTGCCACGAATGCTGGAAGCGCAGGCGAGAAGTACCGCCAGATCCGAACCTGTTTCGGTAATTTTCAATCCACCGACAATATTGACATAAACATCCTGGCCGGAGGTTTGCACACCACCATGCCGATGCATGACTGCAAGGAGCATATTTAGACGGTTCTGATCCAAACCAAGCGCTACGCGTCTTGGTTGGCCATGTGCATCATCGACCAGTGCCTGAACCTCAACCAGTAGCGGGCGCGTACCTTCGCGGCTGATCATTACAATCGAACCGGGAATCGCTTCATCATAACGGCTTAAAAAGATGGCTGAAGGATTGGAAACTTCGCGCAGACCTTTATCGGTCATGCCGAACACACCGAGCTCATTGACCGCACCAAAACGGTTTTTGACCGCTCGGATCATCCGGTAACGTGAATCCGACTGGCCTTCAAAATACAGCACACAGTCCACCATATGTTCCAGTACACGTGGGCCGGCCAGTGCGCCTTCTTTGGTTACATGACCGACCAGAAACAAAGACGTGCCACTATTTTTGGCAAAACGGGTCAACAAGGCCGCTGATTCACGAATTTGTGAGACACCACCTGGTGCAGATTGCAGGGTTTCGGTGTACAGGGTTTGGATCGAGTCCAGAATTGCGACGGCAGGACGTTGCTGGGCCAGCACTTCACAAATACGTTCGACACAGGTTTCTGCCATGACTTTGAGCTGGTCAGTCGGCAGATCCAGACGCTGGGCACGTAAAGCCACCTGAGACAAGGATTCCTCACCGGTCACATACAGGGCCGGATTTTTGGCAGACGCCATGTGTGTGGCTGTTTGTAGCAAAATGGTAGATTTACCAATCCCGGGATCACCGCCGATCAGGACCACCGACCCGGTTACCAGTCCGCCACCCAAGACCCGGTCAAATTCGCTGATACCCGTTGGTAGACGGGTTTCATGAGAGACTGAGACCTGATTTAAAGTCGTGATGCTGGACGCCTGGCCTGCATATCCACCACCGATTTTTGGCTGGGCGCGATGCGTCACTGCCGGTGCAATGGTCACCTCAACCAGGCTGTTCCATTCCCCGCATTCAGAACACTGCCCCGACCATTTTGGATGATCGGCACCACACTGTTCACAACGATACACACTTTTTGCTTTAGCCATATTTGAAGATGTAGCGATTGAAATTGAGTGACAGCATAGCGGTGAATGCTATAGAAAACCAAGCCTTTCACCTGAAAAATCATGGTTTTTACGACAAGGCTTGTCGTTTTTATTTATGCTGATTTGAATGCTATGTGTCAACGCCGTCTATAATGCCCATCTTGTTATGCTGGAATGGAACAGATCTTGTCACAATTGCTGAAACATATTGATGCGATCGCACGTGAAAAAAACCGTGATGTGCTGTTTGTGCATTTTGATCATTATGTACATCCAGATCGGGACGCAAACTCGGTTCGCCAAATGTTGATCGGCTGGCTAGAGCAACAGGGCATTGTCTATATGCCGTGTTTAGGTGTGGATCAAACCGTCCATAGTGAAATCTACCTAGGTGGTCTTTATCTGGATGTACCTTTTGATTTGCATCATAAAACCTATCAAAAACTGAGTGGGTATCTGGAAGATGAACAGGGCAATATGAAAATTAAAGGCATTCAGTTTTTTGTTTTATCTTTGGGACTAGCACTGGAGCTTGAATCTGAGTGGGACAAGCTGGCTTGTAGTGGTTTACGTTGCTAAATTTTCATGATGAAGAATGGAAAAGACGAAGCATAAAAAGCCACGATTAACGTGGCTTTTTACTATTTGAATTGAGTAGTTAAATAATAACTTATCAATTAATAAAGTTCACCAGATTTACGTCTTGCAATGAAGTCTTTCGACTCTTTGGCAATAACACCAGACAGAAGTAATAAGCCAATCAGGTTTGGAACCGCCATCAGGCCGTTGAAGGTGTCGGCAAATAGCCAGACCAGATCCAGTGTGGCCACACAGCCAATGAAAACTGTAGCAATGTAAATGATACGGTAAGGCAGTACGAATTTTTCACCGAGTAAATAGGTGGCACATTTTTCTCCGTAGTAGCTCCAGCCTAAAATGGTGGAATAGGCGAAGAAAATAATACCGAAAGTGACCACCCAACCACCGACACCCGGCAGCAGTTTGTCGAACACGCCGATAGTCAGTACCGCACCGGTTTGATCTCCGAATGAATTACCGGCCATGATATAACCCATCACCAGGACAATACCGGTAATTGAACAGACAATAATCGTATCAATGAAGGTACCGGTCATGGATACCAAACCTTGACGGGCCGGATGATCGGTTTTTGCCGCTGCGGCAGCAATCGGCGCAGAACCCATGCCGGCTTCGTTGGAGAATACACCACGTGCCACACCATAACGAATCGCCGCACCAATCGCACCGCCCACTGCAGCTTCACCGGTAAATGCATAGGTGAAGATCATTTTTAGTGCCGGCACGACCAGTTCCAGATTATTAAAAATAATAATCAGACCGCCAGCCACATAACCCACCGCCATAATCGGCACGATCACAGAAGAAGCTTTGGAAATCGATTTAATCCCGCCCAAAATCACCAGTGCTGAAAAGGCAGTGATAATGATCCCCGTCATCCAGGTTTCGATGCCCAAGCTGTTTTCAACCGCCAGTGCTACAGTATTCGACTGTACTGAACTGCCGATTCCAAAAGAAGCCAGTGTCCCGAACAAGGCAAAAATCAGTGCCAGCCATTTCCATTTCAGACCACGCTCGATGTAGTACATCGGACCACCCGACATTTCACCTTTTTCATTTTTGACTCGGTATTTGACTGCCAGAACACCTTCGCCATATTTGGTGGCCATACCAAACAGGGCGGTCATCCACATCCAGAACACGGCGCCCGGACCCCCGAGGACACATGCAGTGGCTACGCCGGCAATGTTACCGGTACCAATCGTGGCAGAGAGTGCGGTCATGAGTGAAGCGAATTGGGAAATGTCCCCTGAGTGGTCAGGATGCTTGCCAAAGACCTGTTTGAAGGCTAGGGGCAACATGCGGAACTGCCAGAACAATAAACGGAAGGTGAGGAAGATCCCGGTACCAACAATCAGTACCAGCATATAAGGGCCCCACACCCAGCCGCTTAAAGTTTCCATTAAACTTTGTAAATTTTGCATAAAATTCTTCTTATTGATCCATGTCTGTGTAGTTCGAGGTATTGATTAAAAAGCAATTGCTATGCCAGATGCATTCATCCTGAATGCATAAATTGGCTGAATAGTGTTCTATTTTTTACACAGTTTTAAAAATTTGACAAGAAATTACTGGAATATCGCAGGTCAAAAATAAAGCAGAAATGTAACTGTAGAGCGATATAAGAAAAATAAATTAACTTCTTCAATTAATCAGGAAATACAAATGATGCAAATTTTATTTTTGTATTCAGCATTTTTTACGTTAATTTGTCGCGAGTAAAACTCAAAGTTGTAATTAATAATGTCAGAAAAATATAACAATTCGTCGGCAGAGCACGGTGAATTAAAGCGGAGTTTGTCCAATCGGCACCTACAGTTAATTGCCATTGGGGGCGCCATCGGAACTGGCCTGTTTATGGGGTCGGGTAAAACCATCAGTCTCGCAGGTCCTTCGATTCTGGTGATCTATATGATCATCGGTTTTATGGTCTTTCTGGTGATGCGTGCATTGGGTGAACTGTTACTCTCCAACTTGCAATATAAATCTTTTATTGATTTTGCCACGGATTTGATCGGGCCTTGGGCCGGATACTTTGTTGGCTGGACCTACTGGTTGTGCTGGATTACCATCGGGATCGCGGATCTGTCAGCCATTATTTACTATCTGCAATTCTTCAATAATGGCTTGCCCTTTAGCCCTGAAGAAGGCGTCATGATCAGTGTTGCCGCGATTGTGTTTATCATGGGGCTGAATCTGGTCACGGTAAAACTGTTTGGAGAAATGGAATTCTGGTTTGCCCTGGTCAAAATTATCGCTATTGTGGTGCTGATTGCCGTTGGTCTGTGGATGGTGTTTACCGGCTTTACCAATGATGTCGGTACGGTCGCATCCTTTAGTCATATCTGGGAGCATGGCGGTTTGTTCCCGACGGGTGCCATGGGCTTCCTGGCCGGTTTCCAGATTGCAATCTTTGCCTTTGTCGGGGTAGAGCTGGTGGGTACTACCGCGGCTGAAACCAAAGATCCGGAAAAGAACCTGCCAAAAGCGGTGAACTCTATTCCGATCCGTATCATTATTTTCTATGTATTGGCACTGCTAATTGTGATGTCAGTAACTCCATGGAACCAGATTGACCCGAATGTCTCGCCTTTTGTAAACCTGTTCAGTCAGGCTGGCATTGCAGCGGCTGCGATCATCATGAACCTGGTGGTATTGTCCTCGGTGATGTCATCGATGAACAGTGGCGTATTCTCGACCAGCCGTATGCTGTTTGGCCTGTCGCGTGAAGAGCAGGCACCGATGGCTTTTGGTCGTCTGAACCGTCGCGCAGTGCCTGCCAATGCCTTGTATTTCTCGGCGGTATGTTTGTTGCTGGGAGCAGCACTCCAGTATTTTGTTCCGGATACAGTTCGGGCCTTTACCTTGGCAACGACTTTATCTACGATTCTGTTTATCTGTGTCTGGATCATCATTATCTGGAGCTATATCGTGTATTACAAAACACGACCAGAGCTGCATGCCAAATCGACCTTTAAATTACCAGGTGGTTTAGTGACCTGTTGGATCGTGATTATCTTCTTCCTGAGCATGATCGTGGTCTTAGCGCTGGAAGAGGATACTCGCCAGGCACTGATGATCAGTCCGATCTGGTTTATCCTGCTAATCATTGGCTATTTTGGTTTCTATAAACAGAAACATAAATAAACCTTATCAATAAAAACGTCAGCGATCTGCTGGCGTTTTTTTTTGTCTAAAGATACTCTCTAGCGTTTAACGCTTGGGTCATGCCGAATGATCGCGTTATACTTCATCGAAACTATTACATTAGGTGGTCAGATGCGCCAAGTCATTTGCTACATCAGTATCTTAGCGACGGGTCTTGCTCTTGCAAGTTGTGGACAGTCAGGTGCTTTGCACTTGCCGAATGATCCGAATTACGACAAGCGTGCCAAGTATCTGTTATACAAAAATACTGAAACTGAGCCTAAAGCGTCCGATGAAGAACGCGAGGCACCTGTGCAACAATAGTTTGCTGCACCTACCGATTCAGACGTTAAAACCACACCATAACGCTTTCACAGAAAGGATACCTTCATGAGTTTCACCCGCATTAATGGGGTATTGCACGCTGAGCAATGTTCATTACAACAGCTCGCGGAGCAATTCGGCACACCACTCTATGTTTATTCTAAAGCCACTTTGGAAAAGCATTTTTTAGATATGGATCGTGCTTTTGATTTTATCCACCATCAAATCTGTTTTGCGGTAAAGTCCAACTCTAATCTTGCGGTATTGAATGTATTGGCCAAACAGGGTGCCGGTTTTGATATTGTGACCGGTGGTGAATTGGCGCGTGTGCTGAAAGCCGGTGGTGATGCATCGAAAATTGTATTTTCCGGTCTGGGTAAAACTGAAGCGGATATCAAAAAAGCTTTAGAAGTCGGGATTGCCTGCTTTAACGTCGAATCGTATGCCGAGCTGGATCGTATCCAGAAAGTTGCGGCTGAATTGAATGTCAAAGCGCCGATTTCCTTGCGTGTGAATCCGGATGTCGATGCCAAAACCCATCCTTATATTTCAACCGGCTTAAAAGAAAATAAATTCGGTATTCCGTCTGATAGCGTGTTTGAAACTTATCAATATGCAGCGTCATTGCCAAATCTGGATGTGGTTGGGATTGACTGCCATATCGGTTCACAGCTGACTGAAACCCAGCCATTTGTGGATGCACTGGATCGTGTCATTGTGATGATCGACCAGTTAAAAGAGCTGGGCATTCACCTCAAACACATCGATATCGGCGGTGGTCTGGGTGTGACGTATAAAGATGAAACCCCGCCGTCGGTTGAAGAATATGCCAATGCGCTACGTCCAGCTTTAGAAAAATTGGGCTTGAAAGTGTATATGGAACCGGGACGTAGTATCTCTGCCAATGCAGGTGTGCTGCTGACTAAAGTGGATCTATTAAAACCAACGAATCACCGTAATTTCGCGATTATTGATGCTGCGATGAATGACCTGATTCGTCCTGCTTTATATGAAGCATGGATGGACATTCAATCTGTTACACCTCGTACCGATGTCGAAACGAAAGAATGGGATGTCGTGGGCGCAATTTGTGAAACTGGTGATTTTCTGGGTAAAGAGCGTGAGCTTGCGATCAAGGAAAATGATGTGCTGGCAGTACTCGGTGCAGGTGCGTATGGTTTTGTGATGAGTTCAAATTACAACAGCCGTGGACGTGCTGCTGAGGTAATGGTCGATACTGATCAGGCACATTTGATTCGTGAACGTGAGACGATTGAATCACTTTGGGAACGTGAGCGTTTATTGCCTTAAGGATAAATCAGGATGTTATTAGAATTTACCAAGATGCATGGTCTGGGCAATGACTTTATGGTGGTTGATCTGATCAGCCAGCGTGCTTATTTAGACACTTTGACCATTCAGCGTTTGGCCAATCGTAACTTTGGCATTGGTTTTGATCAACTCTTGGTGGTTGAGCCACCCGATGTCCCAAGTGCAGACTTTAAATATCGGATTTTTAATGCCGATGGTTCAGAAGTGGAACAATGTGGCAATGGCGTGCGCTGTTTTGCCAAATTTGTACATGATCGTCAGCTCACCACCAAAACCAAAATCAAGGTACAAACCAAATCTGGTATTGTAGAGCCGGAATTGGGTGCGAATGGTTGGGTACGGGTCAATATGGGCTATCCAAAATTCCTGCCTCAGGAAATTCCATTCCTGGCCGATGCACCAGAAAGCCTGTATGACATTGATCTCGCTGGCGGTGAAAAGCTGACGATTGATGTTGTGAATATGGGTAATCCACATGCGGTGACGATTGTACCGGATGTGATTGCTGCCGATGTCGCACGTATTGGTCCACAAGTTGAATCGCATGCGCGCTTCCCGGCACGGGTCAATGCTGGCTTTATGCAGATTATTGATGAAAAACATGCACGTTTACGTGTATATGAGCGTGGTGTAGGCGAGACCTTGGCTTGTGGTACAGGCGCCTGTGCTGCCGCAATTTCAGGTATGCGCCGTGGTCTGCTTTCGAGTAAAGTCGAAGTTGAACTGGCAGGCGGAAAGTTACAAATTGAGTGGAAAGAAGGTGATGTGGTCTGGATGACCGGACCAACGGCGACTGTGTATGAAGGACGTCTGGATTTACGTTATTTCCAGGGTTAAGCTTGGTTCCGCTTGAGAAAAAAGCACTGTCTTTGATGGTGCTTTTTTTATGCTAGGATGGGAAAAACCGTAGAATTTGACCGAGATGAATAAGCTTGTGTTCCTGCCGGGTGCTTCAGGAAGCCAGCACTTTTGGCAGCCATTAAAGGCAGCATTAACCGGCTATCCAGATCAGCAAGTCATTGCCTATCCAAGCTTTGATGGCGTAGCACCAAATTTGGCCATTCAAAATCTGCATGATTTGCAAGAATTCGTGGAAAAGCAGATAGAGGATGATTCCATTCTGATTGCCCAGTCTATGGGTGGTGTATTGGCCGTTGGGTTGGTACTTAAGCATCCACAGAAAGTCAAAGGACTGGTATTGTTGGCGACATCTGGTGGCCTGAATTTGCAATCATTTCATTGTGCAGACTGGCGAACAGATTATCATGAACATTTTAAAACAGCACCGGACTGGTTTGTACAAGACCAAACTGAATTTAGCCGCATTCAGCTTGAAAGTCTTGACATTCCGATCTTACTGATCTGGGGCGATCATGATCCTTTAAGTACTGTTCAGCTTGGACAATACTTGGCAGGAATTTTTAAAAATGCAAAATTGCATATTATCCAAGGTGGAGATCATTTCTTTGCCAATTCTCATGCAAATCAGGTTGCAATGCTGATTCAAGATTATTTGGAGCAACTCTAAATGGAGCAAGCAGTGATTGTCCCACCTCAACTCTTGCTTAACATGTGGCTGAAAGAACGTGAAATTCAAAACCAGTCCAAACATACCTTGCAAGCCTATGAACGTGATGTCTCAGATTTTTTAGAGTTTTGCCAGCGTGAGCAGCTCAATTTAAACGATGTAGAAGCCACCGATTTACGCCAGTTTCTGGCTGAAAAAGTGGAACAGCATCAGCTCAGTCCTAGCAGCCTGCAACGTATGCTTTCGGCTATTCGTCAGTTTATGAAATGGGCCGAGCAGGCTCAGCATATGGCTTTTAATCCGGCGGATGATTTTCAGTTAAAACGTCAATCGCGTCCTTTGCCGGGCATGGTGGATATTGAAACCGTCAACCAAATTATTGATCAGCCTGCGCCTGAAAATGAAATACAACAGCAAATGTGGCTCCGGGACAAAGCGATGTTAGAATTGCTTTATTCCAGTGGGCTGCGTCTGGCAGAACTGCAAAGCCTGAGAATTAAAGATATTGATTTCAACCGGCAGTTATTACGCATTACTGGTAAAGGCAATAAAACCCGGATAGTGCCTTTCGGTTCCAAGGCCAAAGACAGCGTGATGGCTTGGTTGCAGGTTTATCCTTTATGGAATGGCGATTTTGTACCGGAGGCGAATGTATTTATTACCCAGAAAGGCAATCCGCTCGGTGCACGACAAATTGAAAATCGGGTCAAGTTTCAGGCGCAGCGCGCAGGCGTCAATGTCGATCTGCATCCGCATTTGTTAAGACATTGTTTTGCCAGTCATATGTTGTCGAATAGCCGGGACTTACGTGCGGTGCAGGAAATGCTGGGACACAGTAATTTAACCACCACGCAAATTTATACCCATGTTGATTTTGACCATCTGGCCCAGATTTATGATCAGGCCCATCCGCGTGCGCAGCATAAAGAAGATTGATCATGTGCCCAGTTTTAAAGAATAAAAATCATGAAAATTGTATTTTTGGCACAAAACTTTCATATATAAACCTTAAAATGGAATTGAACTGAACATTGGCGTTCGGGTAAGCATTTCACTATTGTCTTATTCGTTAAATGCGCCATTTCAGGTATAACAATAAATACTATTTAATATTTAAAATGAAATATTGCTGAGTAGAGTCTCAGCATTTGACCGATGGGAGGTGACATGGACACACTGGTAATTGCAGATGTAGAGCAAAAATATGCACAGTTAAGTGAAGCTCAAAAAGAAATGTTTGCAGGTTATGGTCTGCGACAAATCAAACATTTCGTGGACATTAGCTTACCCAATCTTGAAGCGACTTTACCTGAAGGCGCCATCATTCAAGGCATTAATGCCGATGGGAAAGTTCAGGCCTTTAATGCGGCGACTGGACAATACTATTTATGGATTTCTGACTTGCAATGGCAATTGTCGAATCGTGCGACCCAAGCAGTCGATTTAAAAGAAGATGCGATTGCGATTTGGCAAATTTTTGAATTGGCAGACTATGAGCTGGTAGATTTAAGCCATGTACATCGTGATTTTTTAGCACAAGAAACTGAGTAAATTCTGAAGCATCCACACAGCATAAAAATAAGACTCAGTCCTGTGGTTTGGCTTTGTTTAAAAGGAAAAGGTTGTCTTCTATTATAGGCAACCTTTTTTATACGAGAACTTGCAATCTATGCGCTTGCAGCACATGTTATGGTTTAAGCAAGCATACGATTATGCAAATCTTAAATTAAGAACATAGCGTCGTTGTCTAAAATCAGTTTGCCTATAAATCTTCTAAAGGCAGCTGGAAACTCTGTTTAATAATCTGACTCGGTAAATCTGTTTTGACACTGGTAATACCATTTTTTTTGGTCAGATGGGTCGACTGAAATTTACGGTAACTTTCCAGATCAGGCACCACAACTTTCAGCATCGCATCACTTTCCCCCAAAATAATGTAGCACTCCATCACTTGCGGCAATTCTTTCATCGCCTCAATAAAGGTATCAATAGTTTCGGCATCCTGACCGACCAGCCAGATGCGTGAAAATAAAATCAACTGAAAACCAATTTTTTGTTGATCGACAATAGTCGTGTAATTCTGAATGACGCCTGCATCTTCCAGTAATTTTACCCGGCGTAAACAGGACGAAGGTGAAAGTCCGATTTCACGTGCCAGATCATTATTCTGAATACGGCCATTGGCCTGTAAATGTCGAATGATATTTTTATCAATTCGATCAAGTTTTACCCGTACAGACTTGGTGGATATTTTCATAAATTAGAATAATATTTGAAAAATAATACGTATTATAAAATAAATTGAAAGCCAATTTTGTAAAAAATCGCAGATACTTATTTCACTTTCTAGAGTTTGAAAGGAAACGGAAATGTCTGTATTTGTACTCTTTGCACTGACTGTGCTGCCCCTGATTTTTACGCCTGGACCCGATATGTTATTTATCCTGTCTCAAGTGATGGGTAAAGATGCAAAAGCAGGCATGATGGCAACCTTAGGGGTGTGTTGTGGCTATCTGGTGCATTCGATCCTGGTGGCACTCGGAATTGCGGCTATTATTGTCTCTTTTCCGGTGCTGTTTGAAACGATTCGCTGGCTCGGGATTGCTTATTTGCTGTATTTAGCCTTTGGTTTGCTCAAATCGGTATTTAGTAAAAATGCGCTGAACATTGAGAAAAAGACGTCGGCCAATCCGATTAAAAAAGGTTTTTTTACCGCACTGTTAAATCCGAAAGGCATGTTGATTTATTTTGCGATTTTGCCGCAGTTTATTGATAAATCGGCCAATACTGTCAGTCAAGGTTTGATTCTGTCCTTTATTTTTATCAGTCTGATTTTTGTGGTGTATTGTGGCTTAAGTATTTTATTCAGCAAAATCAGCCAGAAAACCCAAATGGATGAACGTAAACAAAAATGGGTGGATGGAACTTCTGGTGGTTTACTGGCACTTGCCGCAAGCTGGTTAATCATTAATTAATCTGGCTGCAAAAAAGCATACTGTTCGCAGTATGCTTTTTTTTATAATTGCGAAGATTTGAAATTAAATATTCACTTTGTCGGCGTAGAATTCAATGCGCTGGTTTATTATTTGGTCAATTTGTCTTTATATTGGGTTTAATTCGCTCTCAAAAAGAATTCTGTCCAAAATGACAAAAGCTGACATAGGTATATTCCGGCTATTTTGCTTCAAGCTGCTTTAAATCCATTTAGATTAAAACTGATCAATCAAAACTTCTGATGTGAGTAATCAGATAAAAAAATAATATAAATCAATGGTTAAATTTTAAGTAAATATTGATACATTTCATTGTAATAAAACGATAACAATTAATTGTGAACGCATCGTTCAGGGAAAATTACGCATTTTTACAGCTCTTTGTTGAATTGTGACTTGACCGAAATGCCGTACACATTGCAAGATAGGGCACCTAAAAAAATTTAAGTGAAGAGTTACACTAACTTTTCTCAACATTTACATTTGCTAAAACAGCCGAGGATTACATGAAGGCTCTTGTTGCTGTAAAACGTGTGGTTGATGCCAACGTTAAAGTTCGTGTTAAACCGGACAACAGTGGTGTTGACTTAACTAACGTTAAAATGTCAATTAATCCATTCTGTGAAATCGCAGTGGAAGAAGCGGTTCGTTTAAAAGAAAAAGGAACTGTTTCAGAAATCATTGTTGTTTCTATTGGTCCTAAAGAAGCCCAAGAACAAATCCGTTCTGCAATGGCGCTTGGTGCTGACCGCGGTATTCTGGTTGAAGCTGATGACAGCCAACTGGGTGCGCTGGAAATCGCTAAAATCCTGAAAGGCGTTGTTGACGCTGAACAACCACAATTGATTCTTCTAGGCAAGCAAGCCATTGATGATGATTCGAATCAGGTTGGTCAGATGCTGGGCGCTTTAATGGGTGCAGGCCAAGGTACCTTCGCTTCTGAGGTGAAAGTAGATGGCGATAAAGTACAAGTAACACGTGAAGTAGACGGTGGTTTACAAACTGTTGAGCTGACACTTCCAGCAATCATTACCACTGACTTGCGTTTGAACGAGCCACGTTATGCGGCACTTCCAAACATCATGAAAGCGCGTAAAAAACCGCTGGATACCAAGTCACCTGCAGATTTCGGTGTAAACCCTGCAACTAAACTGAAAACAGTGAAAGTTGAATCACCTGCAGAGCGTAAAGCTGGCGTACAAGTGAAGTCTGTAGACGAACTTGTAGAAAAATTGAAAAACGAAGCGAAAGTGATCTAATACAGAAGGATAAAAATCATGAGTATTTTAGTTATCGCTGAGCACGACAACAAAGCATTAAACGCTGCTACTTTAAACGTTGTTGCCGCAGCGCAAAAAATCGGTGGTGATATCACTGTATTGGTTGCTGGTTCTGGCGCTCAGGCAGTTGCTGACCAGGCGGCTAAAGTTGCGGGCGTAAGCAAAGTATTACTTGCTGATGACGCTGCTTATGCAAACCAATTGGCTGAAAACGTGGCAAAACTTGTTGCTGAATTAGGTAAAGGCTATACACATATCCTTGCTGCTTCTACAACAACTGGTAAAAACATTTTGCCACGTGCAGCTGCGCTTCTTGACGTAAGCATGATCACTGACATCATCGCGGTAGATAGTCCTAAGACTTTCAAACGTCCAATCTATGCAGGTAACGCAATTGCGACTGTAGAATCAGGCGAAAACATCGTATTGGCGACTGTTCGTGGTACGGCATTTGATGCTGTAGCTGCTGAGGGCGGTTCTGCTGCTGTTGAAGCTGCTGCGTCTACGGGTGATGCGGGTATTTCTAAGTTTATCAACGAAGAAATCGTTAAATCTGAACGTCCAGAATTAACAGCGGCTCGTATTGTTGTTTCTGGTGGGCGTGGTGTAGGTTCTGGTGAAAACTATCACAAGATCCTTGATCCATTAGCTGACAAGCTTGGTGCTGCTCAAGGTGCTTCACGTGCTGCAGTAGATGCTGGCTTCGTACCAAACGATATGCAAGTGGGTCAAACGGGTAAAATCGTTGCACCTGACCTGTACATCGCTGTAGGTATCTCTGGTGCGATTCAGCACTTGGCGGGTATGAAAGAGTCTAAAGTGATCGTTGCGATCAACAAAGATGAAGAAGCGCCAATTAATGCAGTTGCTGACTACTGGTTAGTCGGTGACCTGAATACTGTTATTCCTGAATTGGTTTCTAAAATCTAATTCCTGAATCGGGTTCAAAAGACGCTCTTGCGCAGGCAGTAAAAGCAATGCTTTACTGTTTTGTGCAAGGGCGTTTTCTTATGCAAAAATTTTAAAAATACTCGGCAGTCGAAACTAGAGTATTTCATTTGCATGAAAAGTGATAAAATCCCGGTTTGCTTTTTCTCCTGTTTTTAATCATGTCCTTTTCCAAAGCCGCCCATATCCTGTTCATTAGTTTTCTGCTGATTGCGCTTTATCTGGGTATTTGTATTCATACTGCCCTGAATGCACCGCCTGCGGTGACTCAGTATTTATTTAGTGAATCAGGCGCTTTTGAAGTCATGAGTCCATGGTTATGGTACTTGCTGGCAGTGCTGTGTTTACTTAATGTTGAAATCAAGCCCAATACCCGAGTGTTTACGGCTATAGCAGCGACATTATTGGGATTACGGGAAATGGATTTTCATAAGCAGGTGTTTGAAATGAGTTTTATCAAAACGAATTTCTATCGTAGTGCTGAAATTCCGCTCATGGATAAGCTGCTCGGATTTATTTTATTGCTCGGGATTATTTTTGTCTTTCTGATATTGGCGAAAAAATTGGTTCAAACCATACGAAGCATGAAAGATTCTTTGAATATTGCACATTTTTTTATCTTCCTTACCATTGCCTGTGGCGGACTGAGCAAGGTGCTCGATCGCACGACTTCAACCCTGAAAGATGAATTCGGCATCCAGTTGGTGCCGCATACACAAATCATGATTATGACCATTGAGGAAGGGGTGGAGATGTTATTGCCAGTTTTATTGATTGTGGCTGTGCTGAGCTATCGTAAAGTACTGAACCAGACACAATAAAAATATAGAAAAAACGATGAAGATGCGCCAGTTGATTGGCGCATTTTGTTTTTATAGTACTGTATTTCTCAAAATTTTGGGTATGGAAAAATCCTGTCTGGATGTGCTGGTTTTCGGTTTTGAAATAACAAGAAAATGATCACTAAAATGAAGATAATTAACAAGGTTAAGCTGAATATTTCGACACAAAAATACAAGTGTTTATGCTATAATTTAGGGCTGTATTTTAGTTTTTAACTCAGTCGTTTGAGTTAATGATTTTGCTAGTTTTACGACATATAAATACAAGCCAAAATTGGCTTGTAGAATAAGGAGTATGCATGAGCGTATCGGAAATTAGACCGAT
This sequence comes from Acinetobacter lwoffii, assembly GCF_024129595.1. Classification (GTDB taxonomy): domain Bacteria; phylum Pseudomonadota; class Gammaproteobacteria; order Pseudomonadales; family Moraxellaceae; genus Acinetobacter; species Acinetobacter lwoffii_O. The sequence goes on from NZ_JAMXXS010000001.1 coordinate 186,375, forward strand.
TGCCATTGAGGATGAACTTAAAAGCTCATATCTCGATTATGCGATGAGCGTGATTGTGTCACGTGCATTGCCCGATGTACGAGATGGTTTAAAACCTGTTCATCGTCGTGTGCTTTTCGCAATGCACGAATTAGGCAATGACTATAACAAAGCTTATAAAAAGTCTGCACGTGTAGTCGGTGACGTCATCGGTAAATATCACCCGCATGGTGATTATGCCGTATACGAAACCATTGTACGTATGGCGCAAGATTTCAGCTTGCGTTACCAATTGGTTGATGGTCAAGGTAACTTCGGTTCGGTCGATGGCGATAGCGCAGCAGCCATGCGTTATACCGAAGTGCGTATGCGTAAACTGACCCACGAACTGTTAGCGGATCTTGAAAAAGATACCGTCGAGTGGGAAGACAACTATGATGGCTCTGAGCGTATTCCTCAAGTCATGCCAACCCGTGTTCCGAACTTATTGATTAATGGTGTCACTGGTATTGCAGTTGGTATGGCGACCAATATGGCGCCGCATAACATGACTGAAGTTGTGAATGCGTGTCTGGCCTATGCCAATGATCCTCAAATCAGCATTGAAGGATTGATGGAACATATTTCTGGTCCGGATTTCCCGACAGGCGGCATCATTTACGGTAAATCAGGTATCGTCGATGCATACCGTACCGGTAAGGGCCGTTTGCATATCCGTGGTAAATACCATTTCGAAGAAGATCCGAAGAATGGCCGCACCACGATTGTCTTCACTGAAATTCCATATCAGGTTAATAAAGCAAAAACCATTGAGCGTATTGCTGAACTGGTTAAAGAGAAAAAACTGGAAGGTATTTCAGAGCTTCGTGACGAGTCTGACAAAGACGGTATGCGTATCGCGATTGACCTGAAGCGCGGTGAAAACGCCGAAGTGATCGTGAACAACCTGTTCCAGAACACACAACTTGAAAACTCTTTCAGCATCAATATGGTTTGCCTGGACAATGGCCAACCAAAATTGATGAACCTGAAAGACATTATTGCAGCGTTTATCCGTCACCGTCAGGAAGTGGTCACGCGTCGTACCATGTTCGAATTACGCAAAGCGCGTGAACGTGGTCATATCTTGGAAGGTTTAACCGTTGCCTTGGCGAATATTGATGCCATCATCGAAACTATCAAGAGTTCTGCGAATCCGGCTGAAGCGCGTGAGCGTTTGCAGGCAGGTGAGTGGGCAGGTGGCGGTGTTTTGGCCTTGCTGGAAAAAGCCGGTTCAGTTTCTGTGCGTCCGGATGAGATTGAAGGTGAAGACCCAAGTCGCCCGTTTGGTTTGGAAGGCGAGATTTATCGTCTGTCACCAACCCAGGTGAATGCAATTATGGAACTTCGCTTGCATCGTTTAACTGGTCTGGAACAAGACAAGTTACATGCGGAATATAGTGAAATTCTGTCACAAATTGCTGAATTAACTGCCATTTTAAATGACTTTAATCTGTTGATGAACGTGATTCGTGAAGAGCTGGCCTTGATTCTTCAGCAGTATGGCGATGCACGTAAAACGTCGATTGTCGAGTCACGTATCGATTTCTCTCGTGAAGATCTGATTCCTGAAGAGCAAATGGTTCTGACGGTATCGAAATCAGGTTATGCGAAAACTCAACCATTGTCTGACTACGCTGCACAGCGTCGTGGTGGCCGTGGTAAGTCTGCGACCAGCATGAAAGAAGATGATTACATTCAACATCTGATTGTGACGTCAAGTCATGCGACGGTACTTTGCTTTACCAACGTTGGTAAGGTCTACCGTCTGAAAGTCTATGAAGTGCCGCAAGCCTCACGTGGTGCCAAAGGTCGCCCAATGGTGAACTTGCTGCCACTGGATGAAAACGAGACCATTACCGCAATCTTGCCTGTGATTGATGCGCCGAAGAAATTCAAAGAACGTCTGGCTGACTTCAAGGCATTTGTAAAAGCCAATGCAGCGCAGTTGCAAAGCAATGAAGTGATCAATGCTCATTTTGCCGAGCTTGAAGCAGCGCTGACAGAATCTGAAGATGGTGCAGATGATATTTCTGATGCATTGCGTATTCAATTGAAACAGTTGGGCTTGGAGCTTTCTGCAACAGATCTTGATGATGACATCATCAATGACTTTGCTCAGCAGGCTGAAGCGGTACGTAAAAACTTCTATGTGTTTATGGCGACTGAATACGGTACGATTAAACGTGTAGAGCTTGAGCAGTTCTCGAATGTTCGTTCAAACGGTTTACGTGCGATTGAGTTGAATGGTGACGATACCCTCATTGGTGTGGCGATTACTGATGGCGAACAGCAAATCATGTTGTTCTCGAATGAAGGTAAAGCTATTCGCTTCGCAGAGACTGATGTACGTTCAATGGGGCGTTCTGCCAAAGGTGTACGCGGTATGCGCGTGACCATTGGTGCAGCTGCACAGCTAGAAGAAAATGACGAAACTGAGATCGAGTCTGATGACGAAGATGGTTCAGATTCAGCATTGATTAGCCGAATCGTATCACTGGTTGTTGTACCTGAAACTGGCGAAGTACTGTGTGCATCTGAAAATGGTTATGGTAAACGTACTCCAGTAGACGACTTCCCGACCAAGAAACGTGGCGGTAAGGGCGTGATTGCGATCAAGACCTCTGAACGTAATGGTCAATTGGTGGGCGCTGTTGCCATTGATGCGTCTAAAGAACTGATGCTGATTTCAGATGGCGGTACGCTGGTTCGTACCCGTGCATCTGAAGTGGCGCAAACTGGTCGTAACGCACAGGGTGTTCGTCTGATCCGCTTAGGTAATGAGGAATTGCTGGTCGGTGTGGTTTCAATCGAAGCTGTTGAAGAAGATGAGTTTGTTGAAGCGATTGAAAGCGAAGACGCTTTAGTGGCAGAAACAGATTCAGCAGCTGAAACTGAGCAAGTTGAAAAAGATGGTGAAAATTCAGTAGAAGAATAAGTTTTTTACTGATAAAAAGGGCGCTTCGGCGTCCTTTTTTATAAACCTTGACCGCATAAGGGTAAGCGATGAAAACCAAATTAATGTTGTTAGCAGCAGCGGTTGCATTGAGTGGCTGTAATTCAATGGACAATATTCCGAATCCGAGTCCTGAACAGGAAAAGGCGGCACAGCTAGCCTATGAGGATTTGCGTGACGGGAAATATGACGAGTTTTTGGATCAGTTAGAACCGCAGTTGCAAACCCAGTTTAAGGATAATGAAAAGCTGATGAAACGCTTTTCACGTTCAATTCCTCAAGGTGAATACAAGTCTAAGACTTTAATGACCAAAGAGATTGAAGAAGCAACCAATCAACCGGGACAATATAAGGTCAGCTATGAAATTTCCTATCCGGAGAATCTGGTTCAGTATGATGTGAGTTTTGACAAGCCGAATGGCAGCAACAAGATTCGCAATTTCAATATTCAGGTCTTTGGTGAGTCGAGTAAATAAGTGGAATAGGAGCATTACTATAATGCTCTATCTGCTTTGATGAATAGGAATTAAACGTCGATAAGCCAGGAAAAAACACAAGCTGCCGATCATTCCAAGATAGAGCAGTTTAGGCAAGACCAGTGCAGTAGGCACACCCATCTGATTGAGTTGAATAAACATCTGCACAATTTGGGTGGAAGGCAGGATTTCGCCAACGACTTGCATCCAGATGGGCTTGGCGGCATGCGGCCAGGCCGCACCAGATAAAAAGAACAGTGGAATGGAAGTGAATACAATCACATGACCCGCACGTTCTGGCAGATCCAGAAAACTGGCAAATAGACAGGTCATGCCAATTATCGTGTAGATAAAAACCGCAACAGCCAGCAGCATCCCGAGCAGGTTGCCACCGCGCGGATAATCAAATAGCCAGAAGCTAAAGCCGAATAAATAGAAACATCCCAGACAGCCAATGGTGAAGACCGCTAAACACATACCAATGAACGCATTTGCGTTTAATTCTACTTTTCTTTCCCGATATACCAAAATCAGCATACTCAAACCTAAAAGAATGGTTTGGTGGATAATTAAAGGTGCAACCGCAGGAAAGACATAGCTGCCATAGCCGGACAGCGGATTAAATAAAGGAATTTGATGCACAGAAAGGGCAGGTGAAAAATCCGAGACCTCACCAAAGCGTTCAGTGTAGTCTGCCAAAGTTTGCTCAACCGATGTGGCTAAGCCCAGACCAATTTGTTTGGTCACTAAAAAGTTGGCTGTACTTAAATACAGTCCAATGCCACCTGTTTCACCATGCCTTAAGCTTTGCGATAAATTGTCCGGCAGCAGTAAAATGCCATCGGCTTTTTGAGATTCCACCCATTGTTTGGCTTCGGCAAAATTTCCGGTAATCGCCTGAATTTCGACATTGGGGCTTTGTGCCACCTGACCAATAATGCGGGTACTTAAGCTACTTTGTTCTTCATCGACAATAATAATCGGTAAGGCTTCAGCCTGCTGTGCCTGATAAGCGGTTGGATAAAAAAAGCTGTAAAACAAGACGGATAGAATCAGCGTGGTAAAGATCGTGCCGTGACTGACGATATCTTTAAAGCTTTGTAGATAGTAAAACCAGAGGGACTTCATTGGACTGCTCCTTTGGCTATTTTTTTAAGAAACAGATAAGCCAGCAGAGCGTAGACTAGGGCATAGACCAGCAGGATCAATCCAGCTTGCAGTGAAATATGCAATGGACTACCAATCACCCATTGTTCAGTTTGTAATTTGGCATAGGGCGTAAACGGAATAATGTTGGCCCAAAACTGGGTGAACAGGGGCGCATTATTTAAAGGGAGGGTCACACCGGCAAAGCTCAAAGATGAACCGCCATAAACCGCAATGATGCCGAAAGATTTACTTAAATCTTTGGTCGCCAGAACCACTGCACTGCTTAAAAATGCATAGGCGCTATATAGCAGAAATTGTGCCGATAGAATCAGGGCGAGCGAGCCGGCAACAAACCAGCCGCGAATTTCAATCAGCCAGAACATCCAGACCCAGGTCCACACACTAAAAATAGCCACATAGACCAGGTTCTTAGACAGTAATGCCATCCAGATGGATGAGTTGCTGATCCAGCTTGTTAAGGTCTGCCGCTTCAGTTCCTGACCGACGGAAAATGCCACACAACAACATAGTAGTAAATGCAGAATTGCCGGAATGACATAGGGTTCCAGATAGAATTCATAATTCAGCTGCGGATTATACAGCGGCGATATTTTGATATGCGGTGACGGTGCTTCGAGAGAAGGCAGCCGGTTGCCCAGATATTGCTGTCCGCTAAATTCAGCCAGTGCTTGCAGGGTACTAACCAGCATGGCAGAGGAAATGGTATTTCCGATACTGAAATAACTCTGGTTAAAGGCAATACTGATGTCAGCATCCTGGGCACGAACCAGACGTTGCTCGGCACCGCTGGGAATATGGATATAACCCCAAATTTTATTTTGATTTAACAGGCGCTCAATTTCAGCTGTTTGTTCCGACACCGTAGCAATTTTAAGAGTATGATTCAGTGCCACATGCTGATAAATGCTTTGACTCAGCGCACTCTGGTCTTGATCAATAATCGCAATCGGTAAATGATCCGGTTTCCCTTGAGCAAACATGCTGCTGAATAAAATAATCACCAGTGCAGGTGCGAGCGTGACCAGACACAGATCCCATTTTTCGCGGAGCAGATAGCGCAGTTCGCGCCATATACCCGTCCACATTATGGGGTCTCTTTCAGTTTAAATAACACGCTCATCCCGACTTTGAGTTCAGGGATGGCTGGTGCGGGCACAAGATGCAGCTTAAAACTTCTTACATCATAGCCGCCGGTTTGGCGTGTGGTCTTAATGGTGGCAAATTCGCCCTCGGCACTGATCTGTTTGATTTTAAAAGTAGCGGTTTTATCTAGGGCGGGAATATAACCTTCAATACTGCTCATTTTCTGAAATGGGGCATATTGGTCTTCACGAATATTCAGGCTCACCCACATTTGATCTTCAATCAGGCTGACCACAGGGACTGCGGTGGCTACCAGCTCCGAGACTTTGCCATAGGTTTTAGACACCGTTCCGTTTACAGGTGCTACTAATTGGGTTTCTGCCTCTAATGCATTGGCTTCATCCAGCGCAGCCTGGGCAATATCTACTTGTGCATCGGCAGAACTCTTTTGCTGCGAAGTGCTGCCACGTTTGGCACGTGCGTATTGCTGATACGCTGCTTCTGTCATTTGTGCCGCTGATTGACTGGCTGCATACAATTCATCACGGCGCTGGCGTGAAATCACACCTTCCTTAAATAAATTTGCACCACGCTCATAAGAAACTTTGGTTAAATTTTGCTGTGCTTTCAGCGATTGCCAGTTGGCATACAGGCTCGCGATATTTTCTTCTTGCGAGCCACGTTCAGCAGTCGATTGTAAGGCCAGCGCAGATTGTAAAGCCGCTGCGGCTTGCTGTTTTTTGGCCTGAATTTCCGGGCTGTTTAAGCGCACCAGCACATCGCCTTTTTTGACCCGCTGACCTTCTTCTACATAAATTTCTTCAATACGGCTTGGCACTTTGGTCGCCACCTGAACTGTTTCAGCTTCTACACGACCCTGCAATTCAAGCGGAGCCGGTTGGTAGCTTTTCCACAATCCAAAAGCGATGACTGCCAGCAGAACTGGAATCAGGGCGAGCAATAAATATTTTTTCTTTTTAGCGATTTCAGGAGTTTGTTGTTGCTCGGTCGAAGTCGTCGCGTTATTTTCTATTTCAGTTTTTGTTTCTACCTGTTGCACAGGAGATTTTTCTGTATCGCTGGATGAAGCCGCTTCATTCACAGGATCATTGGGTTTTTGATCTTCGTTCATGTTCGGCTCCATTAGCGAATATAGTGAGTGTTGGTATGTTGGATGTAGTTCGGAAATTCTGCAATCGAGCCATGGCTTTGTAATAGTGTGGCCAGTGACATCACATATTTGTAAGCATTCAAGGCAGTTTCGGCTCGTAGTCCGCTCAGCATATTTTGTGCATCGATGACCTGTATGGCGGTGCCCATATCTTCTTTAAAGGACAATTCTTGGATGCGTAAATTTTCCTGTGCGGCTTTCAAGTTTTGTGCCAGAAGCGCATCACTTTGCTGTGCACTGAGTGCTTCGCTATAAGATTTATAAATCAGATTTTCAATTTCCTGCTGGGTGCGTGCAGTGAGAAGTTCTGTGGCAGAGCGTTTGAGTTCGGCAGCCTGAATATTTTTGTTTTTATCGATCCCGGAAAACAGGTTATAGCGTGCGGCAATCCCGACAATCCAGTTTTCATGTTGATCCAGACTATATTCGCCAAAAGCAAAAACATTCGGTTTTTTAGCTGCTTGCTGGGCTTTGACATTGGCTTGAGCCAATTGGGTATCCAGCTGCATTTTTTGAATCAACGCAGAGTTCTGACTAAAAGTTTTTAGCAGATGATTTAAGGCCTGTGGCTCGGTTTTATTGACAAATAAAGGCGTCGAAAGTTCGGTGATGCTACTTTCCTGAAGCAGATTATTCAGCTGGAACAGCGCAGCATTCAAATTGGCTTGTGTGTTTTGCTGGCTGCGTTCGGCATTATTACGTGCCACTTCAAATTGCATGCGCTGGCCTTTACTGATAAAACCTTGCTGTTCCATCTTTAAGGCGTTGCGATAATGCTGCTGCATGGCATTCAAGTTAAACAGTGCTGCTGCATGCAGTTGCTTTTGGAGCTGGACATTGAAATAACTTTGAATCAGTTCAAAACGCTGCGTATCTTGCTGCTGTTTGTTGCTGAGCTGACTGCGACCGACCTGAATATTGGCGATTTCTTTGGCGCTGCTTGTCAGTCCACCGGTATAAAGCGGCATCATGACTGAAATCGTCGGACGAATCACCTGGTCATCCAGCACGACATGCGAACTATCAGGAATTAAGCCCACCCCATTTTGAATAGGTTGTCTTAAACTATTTTTTAGCGGGTCAGCCAGACCCCCTAAGTTCAGTTCATCAATTCTATTATTGACACCATCCGTTAAGGATTGCTCTAAATTATTTTTTAATGCACCTAAAGGCAGATCGAGTTCATTATGAAAGGCATACGCACGAACATTCAGGTCGACTCGTGGCAGACCTATACCTTTCACTGCTTCAGCTTCAAGTTTTGAAGCTTGTTCCAGACTTTGATAGGCTTGGCTACTATAAGAATTTTGCAACAACTGACGTTCAGCGTCCTGAAAGCTGATGCTCTGCGCATGAGTAAAGCTGCCATACATCATCGATGCAAGCAGATTTAAACCCCAGACAAGCTGTCTTTTATTTTTCTTTAAGTTCATAAAGTCGCTAAACTGATTTAAAGCCGGTGATGTTATCCGGCTAGTATAAATCAAAGGTATGCAGATAGAACTAGTGTAAAGTTATAGTATTGTTTCTTTTACATCTGTATTTCAAATACTTATCGGCTAATTTAGAGAGACTATCTAAAATTAAAAAACAGCTTAATCTTGAATATTTTCAATTGTTAGTTCAAAGATGATAAAAACAGCAGGCTAAAATACTGGTCAATTTATCTTGTGAATCTACATTGATTTTTTGACTCTATCTTCACTCATAGATTGAAATAATTTTGTGCAAGACCCTGCCAGATATGGTTAAATGCCATCATTTTATTGTGTTTCACTCTGAAAGGAAAAATCATGCGCGCGTACAACTTCTGTGCTGGTCCTGCTGCATTACCAACTGCCGTACTTGAAAAAGCTCAAGCTGAAATGCTTGACTGGCATGGCAAAGGTCTTTCGATCATGGAAATGAGCCACCGTAGTGCCGACTATGTTGCCATGGCTGAAAAAGCGGAAGCAGACCTGCGCAAACTCATGAATATTCCTGAGAACTACAAAGTATTGTTCTTGCAGGGTGGGGCATCACTACAGTTCTCGGCAATTCCATTGAACCTGCTTGGCAAAAACAACAAAGCAGACTATATCGATACCGGTATCTGGTCTGAAAAAGCCTTGAAAGAAGCGCAACGTTATGGCGATATCAACGTTGTAAAAGCGGGTATCCAAATTGATGGCAAATATGCGATCAGTGCACAAAGCGAATGGAACCTGTCTGCGGATGCAGCTTATGTACATTATGCGGATAATGAAACCATTGGCGGTCTGCAATTTGCTTCAATTCCTGAAGCAGACAAGCCATTAGTGTGCGACTATTCATCTAGTATTTTATCTGCACCATTAGATGTCTCTAAATTTGGTTTGATCTATGCGGGCGCGCAAAAGAATATCGGGCCTGCTGGTTTAACGCTGGTGATCATTCGTGAAGATTTACTTGATCAAGCCAAACCTGAAATTCCAAGCATCTTGAAATATTCAGATCAAGCGAAAAACGGTTCAATGGTCAACACACCATCAACTTATGCATGGTACTTATCTGGTCTGGTGTTTGAGTGGTTGCTTGAAAATGGCGGTGTAGATGCCATGCACAAGGTGAACCTTGAGAAAGCTAACTTGCTTTATGGTTATATCGATCAAAGCGATTTCTATGCGAATCCAATCGCAAAAGCAAACCGTTCGATCATGAATGTACCATTTACCTTGGCCAATGCAGATCTTGAGAAACAGTTCCTGAAAGAAGCTGAAGCGCAGCACTTATTGAATCTTGCTGGTCACCGTTCGGTGGGCGGTATGCGTGCAAGTATTTACAATGCTGTACCTTTAGAAGGTGTGCAAGCATTGGTGAACTTTATGGATGACTTTGCCAAACGCAATGGTTAATTCCTGAAACGAAAAAACCCAGCACAGGCTGGGTTTTTTTATGAATACAATAATTTTAGAAAATAAAAGTATGCAGGATGAATCCGCAGATCAGCATCCCCAACATGAAAAAAAGGCAGGACATCATATCAATATTATAGCGGGAGCTAAGATGATGCTCGACCTGTTGTAATGTTTCTTCTTGCACGATTTTCATAGATATTTATTGTCCGATCTATTTATCGTTAATACTAATTTGTTGTGAGTATTTTTATCATAAAAAATTGATTAAATAAAGTACATTTTTAATAAAGAGCATAAATTTTCATTTTATTTAAATATTAGATTTGCATGACATCAGATTATTTATATGAGAAATCAAACGCTTATTTTTATAAGATTTTTAAGGTTATTTTAAATATTTAAAATGAATTTTTTTGAATTTAAAAATGTGGATAACTCGGTTTTTAATGAATTTAAATAGATTATTAAGCTAGAAAATATGTATAAAAAATAATCAAAAATTAAAATGACAAATAAGAATATAGATGGATTAAAAGAAGATACCCATCAAAATGAATATCTTCTTTTTCTGTTTGAACTTAGGCAGCTTTTCTATAAATATTGGCCTGAATCCACAAGTTACCACGAATATACTGACCAATCTGGAAGTTTTTGTACTGGTCATTCCGCGTTGCAATCCGGATCAAGGTCGCAGGCTGGTCTTCATCATGAATCAGGGTGACATCATACAGGGTGTAGTCCTGATCCATAAATTGCATAGTCGTTTTACCGACAATATTGCCCTGGAACCAGGCTTCATCTTCCTGACCCATGGTTTCGCCGTATAGATAAGCCACCATTTTAGAAAAATCTACAGTTACAGGTTCTTTATCTTCTTCGGACTGCGGCTGCCAGGCATCAATCTGTTCCTGCAAATTATCCGGCGCTACACCATTATTGGCAGCCAAAATATCATTCAAGGCACGGTGATGCTTGATCGAAGCCGGATCATCAACCACCAGATGCTCATGATCTGCAACCGCTTCAAGTTCATAGGCCCAGCCATTCAGATTCACCACATAGGACTGGTCTTTTTCATAATGCGGATGATTGACGCTATACAGGCTATCGAAAGCGTAAATAATATTGTTAGCACCTAAATTTAGCCGCAATACAGCTTGGGTATTGGATTTACAGGAAATAATCCGGTCAATCGTGGCTTTCACCTGATAAGGGCTATCAAAGCAGGGGAATGCAGTTTTTACCGCTTGAGGTTTATTGTTTTCGACGGCAATCACTTGACTCAACTGTACCGCAGCTTTGCTCGGTCCCTGAATCAGCCAGGTCTCAGCATCCATATCACATTCTTGTGTACAAAGGCCCATCGGCATGATCGGTTCATCAAGAGCTTTGCCTAACCACTGTGGTACATCTGTGCCAGGGTTGTCGGTGAGCAAGGTCCAGTGTTCGACATGACTACCGAAATTTTGATCATCAATGGTGATGATCTCTGGGCTATTCTGATTTTTCATATGCACAATTGATCTTGGATGATGTATTTATAGTTAATCGAGGGTCATTGCGATTTTTCAAGTCAATCGAATGAATTTTAAAATTAAAATGCCAGTCAAATGAAGTCAATTTTTTTCTCGCGTGAATCACGCCAGTTTTACCGAGTACATATTTTTTAAAATACAGAGAGCGGATGCAATGAAAATGGAGCGATTTAATCATCAACCTGATCGTCTCAATTTGCTAGAATAACCATGATTTATACCTTAATGGGAAGCCCTGTGTTGCCATTCAAACTTTGGGTCGATGCCGATGCATTGCCCCGTATGCTGCGAGATGTGATTATTCGTGCTTCGGATCGCTATCAGCTGGAAGTCACTTTTGTCGCCAATCAACCAGTCGGAATCACACCTTCGGTTAGAATTAATTCAATTCAGGTGATGAGTGGAGCGGATGCTGCAGATAAGGAAATTATTCTGCGTATGAAAGAGTATGATATTGTCATGACGCAAGATATTCCCTTGGCTGCGGAAGTCATTGAAAAAGGCGGGATTGCGATTCATCCCCGCGGTGAAATTTATACTACGGCCAATGTCAAAGCGCGCTTACATCTGCGCGATTTTATGGACAGCTTACGCGGTGCAGGTGTGCAAACGGGCGGACCACCCCCGATTTCAGAACGGGATAAACGCGAATTCTCCAGCGCACTCGATCAGACCATTCAAAAACAAAAACGTAAAACTTCCGCGCTTTAAACCTTATTCAGAGTGACTCGCATGCCGACACAAACCAATATGATTGTCACCTATCTTTTATTGGTTTTTATCTGGGCGACGACACCGCTGGCGATTGTCTGGAGTGTGACGGATTTGCATCCGCTCTGGGCTTTGGCACTGCGCTTCTTTCTGGCTTTGCCTTTTGCATTTGCCTTGTTGTGGCTGTTTAAAACCCGTTTTCCCTTAGATAAATTATCCATGCACAGTTATCTGGCTGGTGCATGCAGTTTTATCGGCTCACAGATTTTCACCTATTTGGCCACGGATTATCTTAGTTCAGGCATTATTGCCCTGATGTTCGGACTGGCGCCGATCATGACCGGATTGATTGGCCGTTTTGTATTTCAGCTTAAGCTGTATGCTTCGCAGTGGGGTGGTATGGCGATTGCGCTGCTGGGTCTGGGCATTATCTGTGTAGGTGGCAAAGATCAGCATATTCAGCCGATTGGCATAGGCCTGATGTTGCTCAGTGTTTTTATTTATTGTGCTTCTATGTTCTGGGTGAAAAAAGTCAATGCACCTTTAGAACCCATGGCGCAAGCGGCCGGTTCTATTGCCGTCTCAGCGGTCATGGCCTGTGCCATGTTGCCGTTTATCTGGCAATTTGCACCGACCCAGATTCCGCAGGCTAAATCGCTGATTGGACTCAGTTATGCTGTAATCATGGCTTCCCTGATTGCGATGTTCTGTTATTTTAAACTGGTGCAGAAAATCAAGGCGACCACTTTGTCATTGACCACCGTATTGACGCCGATGCTGGCCTTATTTGTCGGGGTGATTATGAATGATGAAAAATTATCCGGTGCAGCAGTTGTTGGTGTTGGCATTTTGCTGGCGGGTTTATTGTTATACTTTTCCAGAGAAATTAAAGCCAGCTATGCTGCCCGCCTGCCATCAACAAACCAACAGCACTAAGTCAACGATTTAAGCAAAGTCGGCTTTGACACATTCACCCAGTTTGACTCGGTCCTGTGGATGCATGGTAATAAAATAGGCACCGGTCCGGAATTTACCATTTTCTTCTTCACGGCTATAAGCAACCTGAGCGGTTGCGGCAATATGGAAGAAATTTTCCGGGTGGCTTAAAGTCACGTGCAGATAGGTGCCTTCCGTGATCGGGCGGTCACTAAAGAAGCTAAAACCGGTTTCTGAAAAGTTCACCTGCTCCGGTACAGGTAACATGCTTTGTACAATTGCGTCATACAAAGATCCGGTAATAAGGTTTAATTTTTGGTTGAATAAGGATAAGATTCGAGCAATTTGTTGATCTTTTTCAGATAATTGTTCTAATTCGTAGTTAACCGCGTGATCAAATTGATCTAGTTCTGCAAGTAGTAGAAAATAGCGGGGCAAGACAAAGTTAGAGTCATAAGGATCATTTAAGGCAACATCATCGGAAATAATCTGATAATTAATTCGTAAGGCAGCATCGATTCGAGACATAACGCGTCTTTCCGTGAATCCGTTTGGATGCTGTACATTTTCCATAATTTATTACCTCGGACTAGATGGTTATGTTTAAACCAATCTCGCTGTATATAGGGTTGAAATATACTCGCGCACGGCGTAGTAACCACTTCATTTCTTTTATTGCGTTGGTCTCAATGATCGGCCTCACACTCGGTGTGGCAGTCCTCATTACAGTGTTGTCTGTGATGAATGGTTTTGACCGAGAGTTAAAGAATCGTGTCTTAGGAATGATACCTCAAGCGACTGTTTCCTCAACACAAATTTTAACAAATTGGCCAGAACTTGCAAAGCAAATTGAAGGGCATGAGCATGTTCAGGGAGTCGCACCTTTTACTCAATTACAAGGCATGCTGACCGCACAGGGTCAGGTCGCCGGCATTATGGTCAGCGGGATTGAACCCGAGTATGAGAAAAAAGTTTCAATTATACAAAACCATATGGTTGAGGGCAGTATCGACAGCCTGAAAAAAGGTGAATTTGGTATTGTTTTGGGCAAGCAAATGACCGATGCCATGGGTGTGGGTTTAAATGACAATATTACTCTGGTTTTGCCAGAAGCCACCCCATCACCAGCTGGTGTCGTCCCGCGTTTCAAGCGTTTTAAAGTGGTGGGAATCTTCAGTATTGGTGCTGAAGTTGACTCGATGATGGGTTATATCGCTTTAAATGATGCCTCGACCTTGCTGCGTCTACCGGATGGTGCGCAGGGTGTGCGTATGAAGCTGGATGATATTTTCCTGGCACCACAAGTGTCTCAGGAAATTGTGCGTGATTTGCCGGGGAATTTCTATGCTTCGGACTGGACTTATACCCATGGTAATCTGTTCAGCGCGATTCAGATGGAAAAAGCCATGGTCAGCCTGCTTTTATTCCTGATCGTTCTAGTCGCGGCATTTAATATTGTGTCTTCACTGGTGATGGTGGTGACGGATAAAAAATCGGACATTGCCATTTTAAGGACTTTGGGGGCTTCACCTGCCACCATTACCAAAATCTTTATGGTGCAAGGTACCGTGATTGGGGTGATTGGAACTTGTGCAGGGGCCATCCTCGGGATTATTGCGGCAACCAGTATCAGTAGCTTTATTGGCTGGCTCAACAATACTTTAGGCCTGAATATGTTTGATGCCTATTTTATTAACTACTTACCTTCGTATCTGCGCTGGCAGGATGTCTTGGTGATTGTAGGCTTGTCACTGGCACTCAGTTTTGTCGCGACAATTTATCCGGCTTTACGTGCAGCAAAAATTCAACCGGCAGAGGCTTTGCGTTATGAGTAATCTGATTTTAGATGCCCAGAATATTCACAAATCCTTTACCGATGGCAAGGCCACTGTCGATGTGATTCGCGGCTTGTCGCTACAGGTAAAAGCAGGTGAGTTTGTTTCGATTGTAGGTTCAAGTGGTTCAGGCAAAAGTACCTTATTACATGTTTTGGGTGGATTGGATCGCCCGACGTCAGGTCAGGTCATGGTGAATGGCCGCCGTTTTGATACCTTGTCTGAAGCAGAACGCGGTTATGTGCGGAATGAGCATTTGGGCTTTGTTTATCAGTTTCATCACCTGTTGCCAGAATTTACGGCACTGGAAAATGTGGCCATGCCGCTGATGTTACGCGACAACATGAAGTTTAAGGAAGCCAAACAGCAGGCCGAATATTTGCTGGAACGTGTTGGTCTTTCGCATCGTCTGACTCACAAGCCGGGTGAATTATCCGGAGGTGAGCGTCAGCGTGTAGCTTTGGCGCGTGCAGTGGTCGGTAAACCTAAACTGATGATGGCCGATGAACCGACCGGAAATCTAGACCGCAAGACTGCAGCAAAGATTTTTGAACTGCTGACCGAATTGCAACGTGAGTTCAATATGGCGATGCTGATTGTGACGCATGATGAACAGCTAGCCCATGCAGCAGATCGGATTTTACATATGCAGGATGGTCTCTGGATTGAACCATAAATAACGAGAATATTCGCATTTGATTGAAGCTCACTCCGGTGGGCTTTATTATTGGGCAAAATAATAACAAGACAGAATAAGATTCAATGTTGCAGTGGCTATGTATTGGCTGGATTTTAGGCCTTGCGTGTATGGGGAAAAGTTTCCTGTCTGTTCAACTGAGCGGAACGGCAGTTTTGATCGTTGCGCTGTTGTGGTATCTGTGTTGCCATAAATTAAAGCTCATCTTGAATACACCACTGAGAAGCCTGTTGATCACTGGATCAAGCCTGCTTTTGGGACTATTTTTAGGTCATGCTTATGCCAATCTGCAACTGGCTGAACGTTTATCCAAGCGAGAACACGAGGTATCTGAAAAAGAAATCGTGGTCTATATCAAAGAGCTGAATAAACTGGGCGATCAGAATATCCAGCAAGCCCTGCATGTGCTTAACCCTGATGGCACTACAGTTAAGTGGATGGGTTTTCTGCCAGTTTCAGATCCTGTCATATCCAGTTTAGGAAATGATGTAACCAAACAGCAGACTCTTGAACTGGGACACTATTATTTATTACAAGGCCAGATTCGACCTAACCATAGTTATGCGACACCGGGTGCTTTTGATGCAGAAAAATGGGCCTTGCAGCAAAATGTTATGGCCGGGTTTAGGATTAAACATATCCAAGAGTTGCAACCGCAACAACTCTATGCACTAGGTCATGCTAAATATCTACGTCAGCAGAAAAATTTGAATCAGCGATTTTTGCTTTGGGTAGAACAGCAGCGACTGACCTTAAGAGAGTTTGTGGCCACACAACCAGTACAGCAGAAAGGCTTGTTACTGGCTCTATTAAGTGGTGATGAAAGTCTCTTGGATCAAGCGACGGAACAGCAATTCCAGCGTTTTGGCATGAGTCATTTACTGGCGATTTCCGGACCGCATGTCCTGATCTTTGCCTTTATCGTTTGTGGAGCGTTGCAATATCTGATTTCAAGGTACGTACCGCAGATTTATCTGAAATGGCCAAGGCAGTATTTTTTGAGTCTGCCTTTTTTGTTATGTGTATTGCTGTATTGTGCCTTTGTCGGTTTTGAAATTCCGGCGTTACGCACTTTACTGATTTGTGTGATTGTGACTTTTACGCTGCTGCTCAGGCAAAGTATGCAGCCATTAAAACTGCTGATTTTAAGTGCTGCCTTATTGTTGCTCTTTGATCCTTTTAGCATTTTGTCGGCCGCATTCTGGCTGTCTTATGGGGCCTGTTTTGTCTTGCTGCGGATCTATCAAACCATTCAGCAGCAACCGCATCAAACAGTACAAACAGCATTACAACGACTGTATTTTGCAATAAAAGTTTTGATGGAGTCGCAGTGGAAAATCTTTCTGGCCCTGTTTCCCTTAATGATGTTGTTTTTTAAGCAGGTGGCTTGGATTACCCCGCTAAGCAACCTGGTGGCTATCCCGTGGATTGGCCTGCTGATAGTTCCCGTAGATATTCTGGCGGCTTTATTATTTTTCATCTCTGAACCACTTTCGAGTCTGCTGTTTCAGCTCAATGATATTTTTATTCATATGCTGCTGGCATTTCTGAATCTGCTTGATCGGCTGTTTGCGCCACAACTGATTCCGGTAGCCATGAATGTCTGGATGATTGCTCTATGTATTTTGGGCTTGTTAATTGTCTTTTTGCCGCGTGGCTTAGTGCCCAAAAGCTGGACAGCAATTGCCTGTGTACCGCTGTGCATTCCTCAACTTAATCAGCATGCATTTCAGCTGTCTGTTCTGGATGTCGGGCAGGGACAGGCCATCTTCATTCGTGACGGGCAACACAGCATGATGATTGACATGGGTGGTTATTATAATGAAGAAAAATTCAGTATTGGCCGGCAAGTGATTATGCCGTTTCTATCTGTGCAAGGTGTTGGAGAACTGGATCGACTAATTTTGACTCATCTGGATCAGGATCATAGCGGTGCTTATTTCAGCATTAAAGATCAATTAAACATCAAGCAAGTGTCATCCAATCAGATGCCTGAAACCGCTACTTCTTCAAGCTTTCAGTTTTGTTATGAAGGACAGCAATGGCAATGGTCTGAAGAGATTAACTTTAAAATTCTGGCACCTCGGCAGCAGCAGTTAAATATGCCAAACTTCAATAAAAACGACCGATCTTGTGTGATATATCTGCAAGTTAAAAATGCCGGACCGTATCAAAAATTTTTACTGATGGGGGATGCGGGTTGGGAAACTGAATATCAGTTACTCCAAAATTATCCGGAACTTAAAGTCGATGTGCTGGTACTCGGCCATCATGGCAGTCAGCACAGTTCAGCCTATCAATTTTTAGAAGTTTTGCGACCTAAATTGGCGATTGCCTCGGCTGGGAAATTTAATCGCTATGGCCACCCGAGCCAACTGACGCAGCAACGGTTAAAAGCTCTTAATATTCCCTTATTGACCACGGCAGAACAGGGGAGTGTACACTTCCAGCAACAAGGCTCAGAACTGGTGCTTTCTGCCGAACGACATGAATGGCGGTGGTTGTATCGTCAGCCTTTAAGTCACTGATTCCAGCATCGGCAAAACTTCATAGGCGTCTTGTGTTCTCAACGCATTTACTTTGTCCAAGGCTTGTTCATGTTCAAGTTTATAGAGATTTCCTAAATCTTGATGCGCATTAAAGCGTTTATAACTCCAGTGATAATGTTCCGGATGGCGGCGAATTAAATTTTCAATACTGTTGATAATGACTTGCGTACCTTGATTGGCATTGCCACTATAAATTTTTTCATCAACCGTTTCGATAAAGATATCGAATCCATCTGCAGTATTACGTAGAGCATATAAAAACAGGGCGCGGGCTTTGGTCTTTTGAATCAGCTTGGCGCTTAAATTGCTGGTGGCCAAAGGCACTCCAAAATAAGGAATATATTCACCACCGACATTTGGGGTATGGTCTGGCAAGATCACGGTGGTGCCACCTTGTTTTAAGGCCTTAAAAATCTGACGGACGCCAGATTCATCGGTCGGCACCAGATGTGCCTGTTCGCGGCTACGCGCAGCCCGTACAAACTGATCCGCTGCCTGATTTTTCACCGGTTTATACATAATGGTCATTGAGGTGAACTGGGCAATATAGGCATTCATAATTTCCCAGGTACCAAAATGTGGCACGATTAACACTAGGCCTTTATTTTGTGCCAGTGCATCATGCAGTAGATCTTCGCCAATGACGCGATGCACCCGTTTGATATTTTTCTGATTACTTGAACCCCAAATGGTAAAAAACTCGAAATATGACATTAATTCATTGCGAACCGCCGCACGGTTAATACGTTCACGTTCGTCATTGGACAGTTCAGAAAGGCTGATCTCGAGATTGAGGCGAATAATTTCCGAAGTTTTGGTGACTTTGAAACTGTTCACAATAAAGGCCAGAAGACGGGCCATCCATCGAGAAACCGGAAGCGGTTGGCGGCTAATGTATTTGAGTAAACCGTAAGCTGAATTCCGTGAGTCCTGTTTGGTCATTGATTTAATATAAGTACAAAAAAAGAGAACAAAATTTATTATAGGCGAAAACGTTTTGTTTAGACAGAATTACCCGATTCAGTGTATATAATGGGCTCAATATAAATCAATTTATTGGATTATTTATGTCCGATTGGCCACCAAAACCTGAAAATCAAATACAAAATACGCAACAACCAGTTCAACCGACTGGTCCGGAATGGAAACTGCTGGAAAAAGCAGTTTTAGCTTCTGTTGAAGAACAGCGCCGTGCACGCCGTTGGGGAATTTTCTTTAAATTTCTGACTTTTGCTTATCTGCTTGTTGTCATTTTGGCATTAGGCAAAAGCTGTAGTTCAGTTTCTTCAGATGCTAGCGCTGCTGCGGGTTCGCATATCGCAGTCGTGGATATTGTGGGTACGATTGCAGCCGACAAGCAAAGTGTGAATAGTAACAATACGATTAAATCACTGAAAAAAGCCTTTGAAAATAAACAAAGTAAAGCGGTAGTAATGAATATTAACTCGCCGGGTGGTTCACCAGTGCAGTCTGATGAGATCTGGCAGGAAATCCAGTATCTGAAAAAGCAGCATCCTCAGAAAAAACTCTATGCTGTAATTGGTGATACCGGTGCTTCAGGGGCCTATTATATTGCCTCTGCTGCGGATGAAATTATTGTCAATCCTTCCAGTTTAGTCGGTTCTATCGGTGTGATCATGCCGAATTATGGTGTGACTAATTTGCTGCAAAAGCTTGGGGTTGAAGACCGCACCATGACTTCAGGTGAAAATAAAGCCCTGCTGTCGATGACTCAACCAGTCGATCCTGCACAAAAAGCCCATGTACAAGGTGTTCTGGATAATGTGCATGGTCATTTTATTAATGCCGTAAAACAGGGGCGTGGCAATAAATTGAAATCCAATGATCCTGCGATTTTCTCTGGTTTATTCTGGACGGGGGATCAGGCAGTGAAATTAGGGATTGCGGATCGTATCGGTAGCTTAAATACCTTGAAACGTGAATTGAAAACTGAAAAAGCGTTCAATTACACCATTGAATATAGTCCATTTGAATCAGTCTTGGGCCGTATGGGATCATCCATTGGGGATGGAATTGCTTCTTCGGTTGCACAGAAGCTTCAGTCAGAAAACAGTACGACACTGCAATGAAACCACTGATTCATTTCGCGCACGCCAATGGCGTGCCATCCAAAGTCTATCAAAAGCTGTTTGATGGATTGCAAGATGATTACGATATTATCTATGTGCCGCTTTTAGGGCCGGATAAGCGTTATCCGGTTGATAACCATTGGAAAAGCCTGACCCAGCAAGTGATTGACAGTATTGTGCGTCAGTCACATGGGCGACCCGTGATTGGTCTGGGCCATTCTTTGGGATCCGTGTTAACTCTGCAGGCGGCTTTACAGCGCCCGGAACTGTTTTCACAAATGATCATGCTGGACCCGCCCATGATTATGGGCAAAGAAGCCTTTGCCTTACATATTGCAAAGACTTTGCGCTTAAAAGCATTGGATAAAATGTCTCCGGCCGGTCTGTCCAAACGCCGTCGTGACCATTGGGATTCACGTGAACAAGCCGCTGAATTGCTGCGCCCTAAAGGTTTTTATCAGGATTTTGATGCAGATTGCTTCCAAGCTTATATTGACCATGCCTTGCAGGATGATCCCATCCGGGGTGGGGTAGAACTCACTATTCCTAAAATGGATGAGGTCGCAGTCTTTAGAACCAATCCGTCACTATGGTGGTTGCCTCAGGCAAAACCCAAAATTCCTGTGCATTTAGTTGTGGCTAAGAAAGGTCCATTTCTGGCCCGCAAGTTCCCGCAGCAAGTGCAAAAGAAGTTTGGTATTCCTTTTACCGTAGTCGATGGCGGGCATATGTTCCCATTGGAACAACCCGATCAAGTCGCGAGCTTGGTCAAACAGCTGATTCAGCAACAGTCTGCTTGAATTATTGAATGTATTGGAAATAAAAAAACGCATCCGAGGATGCGTTTTTTTAATATCTAAATTTTTTTAGAACTTGCAGAATTGAACAGGTTCTTGCATTTTCTCGTTTCGATATAGCACACCGTCTTCAGTGTATTGAATCGCACCGCTACAAATCCATTCTACGACTTGTGGATAGATCACATGCTCGAGGCTATGCACACGTGTTGCCAAACTGTCTACCGTATCATGATGAGAAACCTTGAGAACACCTTGGGCAAGCGCTTGGCCTGCATCCAGTTCAGCCGTAACATAATGCACCGTACAACCGTGCAGAACATCACCGGTATTGAGTACACGCTGATGCGTATGCATGCCTTTATAATAAGGCAACAGGGAAGGGTGAATATTTAACATTTTTCCTTCCCAGGCTTTCACAAATTTTTCACTTAAAATTCGCATAAAGCCGGCAAGTACCACCAGATCCACATCCCAGTCCAAAAGCTGTTGATGCATCACATCATCAAAAGCCTCTCGGTTTGGATATTGCTTGTGTTCAATAACTGCAGTCTGAATGCCTGCGTGCTGTGCACGCGTTAAAGCAAAGGCTTCAGGCTTGTTGGAAATCACGCCCACAATTTGCCCCGAAAGATTGGCATCAATCAAGGCTTGCAGATTTGATCCGCTACCTGAAACAAGTACAGCAATTTTAATCATGCGAAATTACGCGAAGATCACACGAATTTTTTCGTCTGCACCTGCAACCGATTCAGCATTGTCTTGAATCTGACCCATTGCCCATGCTTTTTCGCCAAGCTGGTTAAGTAATTCAACAGTTTTGTCTGCATCTGCTGCATCAACCACAACGACCATGCCGACACCACAGTTGAAAGTACGGTACATTTCAAACTGTTCTACACCACCTTCGCGTTGTAGAAGTTTGAATAGCTCAGGCCATTCCCAAGAAGATTCATTCACAAGCGCTTGAGCGCCGTTTGGAAGTACGCGAGGCAAGTTACCTGGTAAACCACCACCGGTGATGTGTGCCATCGCATGCACATCAACGTGTTTTAACAGTTCAAGAATTGGTTTGACATAAATACGTGTTGGTTCCATTGCAGCATCTGCAAGTGGGCGACCATCCACGATTTGATTCAGGTCAACGTTTTTCACGTCCAGGATTTTACGAAGCAGTGAGTAGCCGTTTGAGTGCGCACCTGAAGAAGCTACACCAATTAAAACGTCACCCGCTTTGACTTTAGAGCCATCAATAATTTTGCTTTGCTCAACAACACCGACACAGAAACCTGCAAGATCGTAATCTTCGCCTTCATACATGCCTGGCATTTCAGCAGTTTCACCGCCAACTAATGCACAGCCAGCAAGTTCACAACCAGCGCCAATACCAGTGACTACATTTGCAGCAACATCAACATTTAAGTGACCAGTTGCATAATAATCAAGGAAGAACAGTGGCTCAGCACCACAGACAAGAAGGTCATTCACGCACATTGCAACCAGGTCTTGACCAATTGTGTCATGACGGTTCAAATTCAGTGCCAGACGTAATTTTGTACCAACACCATCTGTGCCAGATACGAGAACAGGTTCTTCATAACCTTTAGGAATTTTACAAAGTGCACCAAAGCCACCTAGACCGCCCATAACTTCGGGACGTGAGGTACGCTTAGCGACAGATTTGATACGATCGACTAACGCGTCGCCCGCCTCAATGTCGACACCTGCATCTTTGTAGCTTAAACCAGTGTTTGGGGTAGAAGTTGAGTTGCTCATAATGAAGTCTCCGCATTCGCGGGTGCGATTATAACCTGAATATGTAAAACTCTTATGGTATTTGTGGCCTAAAATGCTATCTTTATTAAAATATTTTAATTTTTAGAATGATTAATAGAGAAAAGGCAAGATTCTATGGTCGATCGTACTTTACGGCGCATTCTTATACTTGCTGGTATAGCATTGATACTTTGGGTTTTATATCTGCTTAAACCAGTTGTAGTTCCTTTTGTTGCAGCTTTTCTAATTGCTTATTTATTTAGCCCCTTGGTTAATGTTTTGCACCGCATTGGGCTGGCTCGATGGCTCTCGATCAGTATCGTATTTATCGGGATTGGGGTCGTGGTCACCTTGGTGATGTGGTATCTGGTGCCACTGGTCTGGCAGCAGCTGATGTATGCGCGTGATAGCATTCCGGCCGGGATTCACTGGATCAATTACACGTTTCTACCTTGGCTTTCCGATAGCTTTAATCTGGTCCCGATGGAGATTGATACCGATCAGATTTCCTCCGTGGTGATGGACTATGTCCAGACCAATTATAGTGCTGACAGTATTCAGGCAATGCTGCTGAAACTGGCACAATCTGGTCTGAATTTTATCCAGATTGGTGGCACGATTGTCCTGATTCCGATTATTGCCTTTTATTTCTTGCTGGATTGGGATCGTATGCTGGACAGCTTACGCCGCCTGATTCCCCGTCCTTATGAAAAAACAACCTTAACTATTGTGAGTGAATGTCATAGTGTTTTAGGTGCCTTTGTCAAAGGTCAGTTCCTGGTCATGGTTCTGCTAGGCGTAGTCTATGCAGTGGGACTGCAACTGATTGGCCTAGAGATTGGCTTGATCATCGGGATGATTGCCGGATTGTGCAGTATCATTCCGTATCTTGGTTTTGCGGTTGGAATTATTGCCGCAGTCATTGCAACCTTTTTCCAATTTGGAATCGACTGGTGGCAACTGGTATTGGTCGGGATTGTCTTTATGGTGGGGCAGGCAGTCGAAGGTTATATTCTGCAACCGTTCTTGCTAGGTGATAAAATCGGTCTTTCTCCTGTAGCGGTAGTGTTTGCAGTTCTGGCGGGTGCACAACTGGCCGGATTTCTAGGCATGCTGATTGCCTTGCCGGTGGCTGCCGTGATTGTAGTACTACTGCGGCATATCCGTGAGTATTATGAACATACGCCATTTTATGGCGATCGGGCAGTTGTCATGCAAGATGCATCTACCGGTTCAATCAATATTGAAACAGCAGACTTGGATGTTGATATTGAAATGAAAAAGCCACAGAAAAAACCGCTGCAAGCAGAGGAGAACTCAAGTAAAATTTATGATCCTCATCGTAAAGACTCATAAGGCCAAAAAATCGTATGCGTCAATTGCAGTTAGATATAGAACCTCAGCTCGATGCCCGAATCAGTGATTTTTCAGGGCCGGGTTGGGGGCATGTCATTGATGCTATCCGGCAATTACATGCAGGCCTGATCAACCGATTTTATATCTATGGGGGAGCCGGTACAGGTAAAAGTCATTTGTTGTCTGCCATCTGTGATTCTTATCTGGAAGTGGGTAAATCTGCAATTCAGGTATCTTTGCTTGAACTTTTAGATGCGCCGACTGAGGCGATTACCTCTCTGGATCGTTTTGATCTGGTAGCACTCGATGATATCGAAGCGATTAGTGGCGTACCTCATTGGCAACGCGCCGTCTTTCACTTGATTAATTATAATAATGAAGGTGGTGGGCAGTTGGTGTTCTCGTCACGTTTTGCACCTATCGAACTCAAACTTGAATTGCCAGATTTACAATCCCGTCTTACGCAGGCGGTCAGTACCCGTGTTCCGAGTGGCAGTCTGTATGCTGATCGCTATGCGCTGGTTTCCTCGGTACTTGATCGTCGTGGGATCCATTTAGACCGTCAAATCTTTGACTATTTACTAAGCCATGGGCCGCATCAAACTTCAGTACTGCTTCAAAGATTAGAGCAGATTATTCAACTGCTTAAAGGGGAAAAGCTGAAAGTTAGCAATGCTAATCTGCGGCAGATATATGCCTTGATTGACGAATATCGGTAAATCATAAAAATTCTTGAGTAATTACTCAGTCTATGACACAGTAAGGCAAAATAATTCGCTGTTGCAAGGATTCTGCAACTTTAGAAGAAAAAGAAAGAAATAAAAATTAAGGAGAAGGTTATGCTCAAGAAGAGCATAGGCATAGCTTTGCTATGTATAGCGGGGCAGTCGTATAGTGCAGATATTATTGTAACCACTACAGAAGATATTGAAAAAGATGACAAGGAATGTTCACTTCGAGAAGCTGTTGAGTATGTTAACCGTGGCTTAGCTAAATCAGGTTTTATGGGGTGTGGTGGGGAGAACTCATCCAGTACCATTATTTTAAAAGAAAAAAATACCTATGTGTTGAACCAGCATATTGCGATTAAAAAATCTCTTACCATCCGTGCGGTCGCAGAAAGTGATGGTGAATTCAGTACGGATGAAAAAGCATTAGGTTTGCATAATGCTCATATTCAAATGAAAGGTATCGATAATCTTTTCCGGATCAACAGTACAGATACATTGGTTCAGTTAAATTTGAAAGAACTGGATCTTGAAGGCTGTGGTAAAACCAGTTGTGCTGAACAAGGTGGCCTAATTTATAATAAAGGTCAGCTAATTCTAGAATATAACCGTCTATTTAATGCTGCTGCCAACTTGGGTGGGGCAATTTATAATGCTGGCAAGTTTGGACAGAACTTAACAAGCCGTGCACAAATTAAAAATAGTCTGATCGAAAATAATAAAGCCCAACGAGGCGGGATCCTGTATAGCGAGCTACCTGCTTTCCTCATTTATCAAAGTGTACTTAAAAATAACCAGACACTGGATAATTCAGCGACCAATATTTATAGCGCGGGACAGTTTGCTGACTCCAGTAAAGATCAAGGTATTAGTGGGGAAATATTAAGTAGTACGATACTAAAAAATAAGGGTGTACTCATTAATGTCCTGGACGGGGTGGGATTGAATAATCTCACCATGGTTGATAATGAAAATACTGCTTTACGTATCTATGCGCCGTATGGCAGAGCTTATGTAGCGAATAGTATTATTTTAAGAAATGGTACACAGGATTGCCAAATTATCACTGGTGACAAGTCTGTGTCGCAAAATAATCTGCTGACAGCCTCGTGTGGTGTAGGGGATTCCGTCGCACCGAACCAGTTCTGGAGTGGTACACGACTTTTTGCTGAATCCTCAGATAAAAGTGAAGGTGCTTGTCAGACCCTAGAAGAAAATAATAATGCCATACTTTGTCCATACAGCGTTCCTAAAGGACAATTTCTCGGTTATATGCGCCCACGAATTTTGTTGAACTATATCCTTGTGAGTGAATCACCGATTGTGAATAGAGGCACAGGATTGAGTTTAGCAAATCCAACGGTAGCATGTGAAGCGGCAGATCAGCGCGGGATCAACCGTTTGATGGATAATCTGTTTTGTGATCGAGGTGCTGTTGAAATCACGATACCAATCTCAGGCAGTCTGGTGGGACAAGATCTGTTAAAGGGTGAAATTGCCAAGTTTTCAATTGAATCTTATCTGGGAGATAGTGATTTAATTCCAAAAGAACAGTGTAATGCCATTGTTGGTCAGAATCCGACGGGGGAGCCTTGGCAAGATGGCTGTTTGAAAGTGGTACAAACCAAAACAGCTTCCAAGGGTAAAACAATCATCGATATTCATGGCAATGTCGTTTATACCCCGGATTCTACCTGGCATGGAGCAGATATTTTCGAACTACAAGTGGTGACCTCATCGACACGGTTTAATAAAAGTAAACCTTATTTGACTATTACTACTCAAATTGTTCAGGAGCCAAAAAATGAAATGGAAGACAAAGCAGTCAAAACTTCAGGCGGCTCATGGGGTGGTGGTGGGCTACTGATTTTACTCGGATTAATAGGTTTACGCCGTGGATTAAAAGATTAAGGAAAAATCATGAAAAATTATAAAAAAGGACTGCTTGCGGCCATGATTTTATCTGCCATGAGTTTGATGGCAGCCGAAGATAAAACGATATATGTAACTACTTTTGCTGATGAGGATGGCGAGAATAATAATGCCTGTTCTTTGCGAGAAGCCATTAAAACTGCAAAACTGGATAAATCTTATGGCGGATGTAATGTAGGACGTACGCTTCGATTGGATGGTTCAGCTGCAGATGTGATTCAGCTTGAAGCAGGCGAGTACAAATTAGATAAAGAGCTGATCGTAGAGTCAGCGCTCAAAATTTATGGGAAAACTCCGCTTAACTATGCTAGTCGTAGTCCGATTACGCTGTTATATCCAACCCGGGAGGCTTTAAAAAGTACTATTTCAGGCCAGGGGAAAACCAGATTATTTAATAGTATGGCCAGCCAATCCAGTCTGGAAATTCATCATCTGATCTTAAAGGATGGCTATGCAGCAATAAATACCTTGGATAAAGGTAATGGCGGTACTTTTTATGTAGCAGGGCCTTTAAGTATTAATACCAGTGAAATAGTAAATTCCCGAGCAGCTGCAGAAGGTGGTGCGATTTATAGTGTAGCAATGAATACGGAAAGGAATATTGTCATTCAGGATTCTTTGATTCAAAAAAATCAGGCGAGTTCATATGGTAGTGTTTTGGCAATGGACTGTCAGGGAAATTTAGGTACAACTCAAACCAATGTGAAAATTAATTCCAGTAGTATTGTTAAAAACGGTTCAGACACTACTAACAGTATTATTGATTTTTGTGGCTATGCCACAGTAGAAATTGTTAACTCTACTATTGCGAAGAATACTGCAAGTACCACAGGACATATTGTGCGTATGACGAATGAAGTTAATCGTCCGCTCAGTAAATTCTCCAGTTTAACTGCATTAAGTAATACTATTGTTGAAAATACAGCTCAATCTACTTTATTTTATGACAATACCGGTTTTAGGTATTTTAATTTCAATGTTTTAGCCTTTAACCAAGGCCTGTCTTGTGAATATGCCTTAAATCAGGGAAATCCGACCAGGGCACAACGTGTTGAATTTTCTACAATTCGAAATGCAATTCAAACGACTGGGCCATCACGTTGCGTATTGCCAGAATTAGACGAAGATACTACTTCAAATAATCTTGATGTCTCTAACAATATAATCAGCAGTTTATTAACAAATTATATTGAGCCTGCTATTGATAATCGCTATTTAGGGCTGTATTACCCGCGTGATAATCAGACCGCAACGGATTTGGTAGATATCGGGGTGAGTGGCTGTATTGAACAAGACCAGCGTGGTATTGATCGTGTGATTGGATCCACATTAACATTTGATCCAAGTGCAAAAAATACTTGCGAGATCGGCTCAGTTGAAATCCGACGTTTGACTGCAGCCGATATTACAGACTTACAAAATAAGAGTTTGGTAGAACTCAATGACTTTTATCAGGAGAATATAGATGATCTCGAAGAAATCATTGCTGATAAAAATACTCCAGAAAATGAGCTTCCTGGTTTAAAGGAAGAATTGAAAAGTTATCAGGATTTGCTCAAATATACCAAGCAATATCAGAAATATCGTGCAATCTATATTAATCCTTTTATCTTGGCTATGCCTCAAGAAACTCTAACCAATGATAAGATTCAAATTAAAGCCTTAAATTCACAAAATTATGAGGTCAGTGTAAAAACTTTAGGTGTTGGTAAGTTAGTTGGTACAGGCAATTCGACCACTGTGGAAGGAAATCCAAATGATCCAAATCTTAAATGTGAGTGGAAACCTGATTTAAACCGGATCATGATGTATCGCACTGATGGTAAGCAGACCAGTTCGGTTGATATGGAGTTCTGTAGTTATACCCTTAAAGACCGGGCTACAGGTGCGAGCAGTGCTGGCCTCTTAAGAGCAGCTTTTAACAACATTGCACCGATTGCAAAAGATGATGAATATCGGCTTAATCCAGAGAATAATCTTACAGTTACGGTAAATCCGCTTGAAAATGATAGTGATGATGGGGATGGGCCTCTACCATCAGGAAAGTCGGCTTTTTATCAAGATAAAGATGGAAAAGAGATCCCGATTCATATTGTTAAGCTGCCTGCGGGAGTTTCACTGAAGGCAGAGCGACAAGGAGCATGTCCTGATACCTATCAAAATCAGACCTGTTATGGTGGACAGCTGACATTTAGTGTAAAAAATAATTTAAGCCAGGCAAATTACAGCATGGATTATGCGATTTTTGATGCTGATGAAAAAATGTCAGAAAAAGCGACAATCTTGTTACGTAATACAGTTAAAAATACGAATACGTCCTCAAGTGGTGGTGGGGCAATTGGAATGTGGGGGCTACTAGGATTATTAGGGCTTGCAGGTTATCGACGCTTAAGAAAATAAAATATGATTGAAACATCAAAAAAGCCTCCATATGGAGGCTTTTTTATATTAAGTGTTTAATGCGAGTTAGGCTGCTGAGTCACTTGCTGATATTTGAGAATGTATTCTTCGCGAATGGCAAGGCGTTGCTCAGGAGACGCTTTTTGCATACGTGCGCCCAGTTCTTTGCGTTCTTGACTGCTCATCATTTGCCAAGTCTCACGCATTCTCTGTTTTTCCGCATCAGGGAGTTGGGTAAACCAGTCCATGCGCTGCTGCAAGCTGACACGTTGTTGTTCGGGGATTTCTTTTAGAGATTGGTAACGTTTAATCAGTGCCAATTGTTCAGAATCAGAAAGACTATCCCAAGTATCAGTTACTTGGGTATTCGCATCTTTGGAAAATAGCCAAAAACGTTCAAATCCTGCAAAGCTGGTTTGCAGAAAACTGAATGCACAAAAAGCAATCGCCAATTTTTTAGCTGCCATGTGGAACTTTGTCCTCACCTAAAACCATTAACATTTCTAAATCTTCAAGCATTTGCGGAGACAGTTTTGGGACTGACACCATTTGAGTTTGCGGCTCGTTATGGTCCGAAAGATTTGGTAATACCACAATGCCTGCAATCGCAGCTGCCAAAGCAAAACCTGACATTTTTAGAAATGCAAAGCGTGAATGTTTTGAATCCTGAATTTCTTCAAGAACATGGTGCATGACAACAGGTTTGTCTTTATGTTGTTGTGCCAGTCCATCAAGTTTGGAAGTTACTTGTTTTAAGAAATCATCTTGATTCATTCGGATGACCCTCCCAGATATGGATTTAAATGTGCTAAAGAGGCGCGTAAACCTTGGATAGCACGGTGGTAATGGGTTTTTACACTGCCTTCTGTGCAGTTCATAATCTGTGCGGTGGTATGCGTATCAAATCCTTCCCAAGCTCTTAGCATAAATGCCTGCTGCTGACGCACAGGCAATTTTGCAATCGCTTCTTGGATTTCTTCAGCAGTGACTGCCTGATCGAGAAAGTCCAGTGGCGTTGGTGTTGATTCATCGACGACATCATCAAATTCAATTTCGTCGTCATCAAGACTGACTTTTTTGAAAAATGAAAACATTTGACCACGCCGTGACTCTTTACGGCGCCAGTCCTGTAACTTGTTGTTGAGAATGGTATAAAACAGGGGATACCATTCTTCAGTGCTTTTTTCTGCATAGGATTTGTGTAAGGAAATGAAAGCTTCCTGAACCAGATCCATGGCAATACCATGATGACCTTGAGTCGCACTTTCCATCATCACCAAAGCACGCCCAGTCACATCCTGCATAAAATTCTTCAGACGTGCTTCAGCCGTACTCTTCAGAATACTTACATCGTGTGTTTGTAACTGTTTTGGTGCTAAATCCATAGAGATGGAAAATCCTGTCATTGGACACCCACCATTATTCCCAAGTTCATGATCATATAACGTTGGGAATAATGGTTTGGTTGACAATTAAGTTTATTATTTTTGTAGTTTAATCTATTTTATACACGGGCAGGGTCGTATTAAAACACTGTAACCTAAATCCTTAATTAGATACGTTGACGTACCATTTCAAAGAAACAGATCGAACCTGCAATTGCGACATTCAGTGATTCCTGACCGCCAGGTTGCGGAATGCTCACGGCTTCAGCATGTTGCATCGCATAATCAGACACGCCTTGGCCTTCATTACCCAGAATCCACACGCAAGGTTTACGTAAGTCTTTTGAATACAGGCTTTCAGCACGGTGTGAGCTGGTTACATAGACAGGGATTTGAAATTGCTCAAGAATTTGTTCAAGCGCGATATTTTCAAAGGTTTGCAGTGTGAAATGTGCACCCATACCGGCACGTAATACGCGTGGAGACCAGAGCGAGGCAGAACCTTTGGTACACACAATCTGTTCAATACCGGCAGCAGCAGCCGAGCGAAGCAGGGTGCCTACATTACCCGGATCCTGTACATTTTCCAGAATCAAAGTGTCTGCTTTAAAATCCAATGCATAATTTGCTGTTGGTAAAGTTACCACAGCTAAACACGCTAAAGATGTTCCTAAGGTACTTAAATCTTTGTATAAAGATTCGCTCAGAACAAAGACCATACCTGTGTATTTTGCGAGAATTTTCTCGAAATCAGGATGTGAAAGTGCATGTTCTGTAGTGAAAATCGAATCAATTTTACGGTTTTCATGTAGCCAGGCGAGAGACAGATGCGTGCCTTCTAAAACCGTTTGACCTTGTTTTTTACGATAGGTATTTTGTTCGATTAAACCACGTAAGTGTTTAATCTTTGGATTGTCTTTTGAATCAAGAAAAAAAGTTGGCATGGGAGATATAATCCACGGCAGCCGATTCAATATCGACTGCTGCTATAAAAATTAGTTGTGGTAGCTGGTCACAAGATCAACTTCGTTTTTAGAACCAATGATCACTGGCACACGTTGATGTAGATCTGTCGGTTCGATCTCAAGAATACGCACACGACCTGTAGTCGATGCACCGCCAGCCTGTTCCATGAGCATGCTCATTGGGTTGGCTTCGTACATTAAACGTAGACGGCCTGCTTTAGCCGGATCTTTAAGGTCGTATGGATACATGAAGATACCGCTACGGCAAAGAATACGGTGAATGTCGCCCACCATACAGGCAACCCAACGCATATTGAAGTCTTTTTCACGAGGACCGGTTTTGCCTGCTAACAATTCATCGATATAACGCTGTACTGGTGCTTCCCAATGACGTTGATTCGACGCATTGATCGCATATTCTTTAGTATCTGCAGCTACCTGAATTGCTTCAGAAGTCAGTAGGAATTCTTGAGTCTCAGGGTCATAGGTAAAGAACACTACGCCTGCGCCGACGGTCAATGCCAACATGGTCGATGGACCATAAAGCACATAACCTGCAGCTACCTGATGAACACCGGCTTGCATAAAGTCTTCTGCCTGAGTCACGGCATTTTTTGCAGGAAGAATCGAAAAAATGGTACCAACACACATATTGATGTCGATATTGCTTGAACCGTCTAATGGATCGAACAATACCAGAAATTGACCATTTTCTTGTGCAGGGGTGAATTCATCCAGTTCTTCTGAGGCCAAACCACCCACATTTGGATGTTGCTGCAAGGCATCAATCAAATAGTCATTAGAAATGACATCCAGCTTCTTTTGCTCTTCGCCTTGAACGTTTTCATGCTGTGCACTTCCCAATACACCCGCTAAAGCACCTTTTTGCAGTAATTGATCAATGTCTTTGCAAGTGTTTGCAATCGTTTCAATAACTTGCGCAAGTTCAGGTGTGAGATTCCCGCTTTGTTGTTGTAAAAACTGGGATAAAGTGCGGTATGACATAGGGGAAACTCCAAAACTTAAATCGGGAAAAAATGATCAAAACGATATGCGGCTATATTTTAGATGAGAACGTACTAAAAGAAAAATTAAACTGGATTATTTGTATCGATTTTGCCCTTGCAACTCCTGCGGAAAGTGCTATGTTGAAGACAAAGGAAAATTGAGAATAGGAGCACAGATATGACAACATTGAAGTTTGATGCGACTCCAACGCCAAGCGAAGGCATTACTTTAGATGATATCTCTGAAGACAAGATGAAAGAAGCCTGGCGGGATTATGAAGCAAAACCAGAGTACAAACAATTCAATAAACATGACCTGATCGAATCGATGCATCCGGCTGAACAAGATCAGCTTCCAAAGTAGACCGATTCTTTCATTGAAGCCAATAAAAAGCACTCATGATTGAGTGCTTTTTATTTGATGAAACCATCATGAATGAAAATTATTTCAACAATGGTGGTACCGCTTCATAATTAATTTCTACACGGCGGTTTTCTTTCCATGCATTTTCGTCATGGCCCGCATTGATTGGCATTTCCTTGCCATAGCTGACTGCTTCTAGTTGACCAGGATTAACACCAGTCGTCACCAGGAAGCTTTCTACTGCTTTGGCACGACGCTCGCCAAGTGCCATGTTGTATTCACGGGTACCGCGTTCATCGGTATGGCCGGTGAGTGCTACACGTGAATTGGCATTGGCCATCAGGAACTGCGCATGGGCTTGCAGCGTATTTAGATCTTCATTGCTGAGTTCAGTACTGTCATAGTCAAAATGCACCACGCGTTTTGCCAAAAATGCTTTATTTTCTGCAGTAACACCTTTTGCAGAAGCGCCTGCCATATTTTGTGCATTCAGTGCTGCATCTTCACTCAGGCCTTGAGTATTCACAGTTGTTGTACCAGTCGTATCTAAACCGCCCGTTTGAACTTCAGCGGCAGGCTTACGGCTCGCACAACCTGTCATGACAACAGCTGCTGCTAAAAGTGGCAAGGCAAATAATTTTACTTTGTTCATCTTCATCTCCATGAAGTTTGATTATGGGGTAAAGGGTTTATCAATATAAAAATCTTATTTTGGCGCCCAAGCCGGTTCACGGACTTCACCCGTTTCACTTGGTAAATTCATACGGAAGCGGCCATCCAGCGACATGATCGACAAGAGTCCGCGTGCACCTTCACGGGTGGCATAGACCACCATCTGGCCATTTGGTGAGAAGCTCGGCGATTCGTCCAGCGTCGTTGGCGTCAGAATATTGTTCACACCGGAGGTCATGTCCTGAACCGCAACTCGATAGTTACTGCCGCTTGGACGATGAACTAATGCAAGTTTTTTACCATCTGCGCTCAGCGTGCCGCGCGCGTTGAATGCACCACGGAAGGTCAGGCGTTTATTGCTACTTGATTCAAGATCATGGCGGTAAATTTGCGGAGAACCACCACGGTCAGAAGTGAAAATAAAAGATTTTCCATCTGGCGAATAACGTGCTTCAGTATCAATGGCACTGTCATTGGTCATACGTTGTAGCTTACGCGTTTCCAGATTCATCTGGTAGATTTCCGGATTGCCGTGCATAGAAGCAGTAAACAGCATGCTCTTGCCATCTGGAGAGAAGCTCGGCGCGCCATTCAAACCGCGGAAGCTGGCCAGTTTTTCACGCTGTCCGGTCGCCAGATCCTGTACATAAATCGCCGGGCGTTTGGTTTCAAAGGACACATAAGCGATTTTTTTGGCATCTGGTGTCCATGCCGGAGAAAGGATCGGATCACGCGAGGTTAAAATGGTTTTTGGCTGTTCGCCATCGGTGTCGGCAATCTGCAAGGTATAGCGTTGTTCCGGCGTAGCAGGATTACGCAGCACATAGGCAATACGTCCGCTAAAGTCACCTGGAATGCCGGTCAATGCCTGATAGATGGCATCACTGATCATATGCGCTGCCTGACGGGTGCGTGAGGCTGGAACAGTCAGCAATTCATTTAATAGATATTGTTTTTTTTCGACATCATAAAGCTGATACTGGATTTCAAAAGAACCATCGGCTGTGGTCTTGGATGAACCAGTGACCACATAGGGAACACCAGCCGATGCCCAAGCTTCTGCATTCGGATTATTCAATGTCGCTGTTGTAGGCAGGTTTTTTGAAGCACTGGTAAAGCGGCCAGAACGATTCAGGTCATTTTCCACAATAGGATAAATGCTCTGATCCTGACTGAAAGGTACAACGGCAATTTTAGGTGCTGCCTCAGGTGCCTTGGTAATTTCCAGATGCAATTGGGCATAGGACTGGGTTGCCAATACAGGGCTTAAAGCGCTAATGATTGCGAGGCAGAGTAGATGTTTGCGAGTCTTTTCCATCATTCGTTATTTACTCAAATCAACGGATTTATTGTATAGGTGCTTGGGCTACATCATCGCATGGATTTAATAGAATAAAACCATGAATTTATGACCAAACTGTTATGACACTGTGAAAAGTGAATATTATTTAATCAATTTAAAGTGAAGTTTAGCTTAAAAAATAAAAGCCATCACAACATTATTTATGTGATGGCTCCGTTTTTTATTGCGCAGTAAAGGTTGAAGTAAAGCTTCGCGCTTCACGGCGTGCATCTGGATCGGAAGGCATTGGATAAGGTGCAGCAGCACGAACTGCAGCTTCTACACTGGCTTTCATATCGGGATCACTTGCACTTACCACTACAGAAATGACAGAACCACTATCACTTAGCGTGACGCGAGCGTTGGCAGTTTTACCAGATGAACCCACTGGTGTATTCCAAGCCTGTTTAACTTTATTAGTAAAATCGCGCTTCGCAGTGGATGCAATCCGTTTTGATTCCGCTTTTTTCTGTGCAGCTTCTTCAGCAGCCTGTTTAGCGGCTGAAGCTTTGGCATCTGCATCAGCTCTGGCTTTTGCTTCGGCATCTGCTTTGCGCTTGGCGTCTGCATCCGCTTTGGCCTTAGCGTCGGCATCTGCCTTGCGTTTGGCATCAGCGTCGGCTTTAGCAGCCGCATCGGCTTTAGCTTTCGCATCAGCATCCGCTTTGCGTTTCGCCTCTGCATCATTTTTAGCCTTGGCTGCCGCGTCTGCTTTGGCTTTTGCTGCTGCATCCGCTTTAGCTTTCGCATCAGCATCTGCTTTACGTTTCGCCGCTGCATCATTATTGGCTTTTGCTGCCGCATCTGCCTTTGCTTTAGCAGCAGCTTCAGCCTTACGTTTGGCATCAGCCTCTGCTTTGGCTTTTGTTGCAGCATCCGCTTTTTGCTTAGCAGCTAAGTCGGCTTTTTTCTGTGCTTCCAGTTTGGCTTTTTGTGCAGCATCGGCTTTGCGCTGTGCATTCAGTTCAGCTTGGCGTGCAGCTTCGGCTTCCGCCTTGGATTTTTGCGCTGCATCCGCTTTGGCTTTTGCCGCTGCCTGTTTCGCCTGTTCAGCTGCTTCGGCACGTTTCGCTGCTTCAGCTGCTTGTTGCGCAGCCTTGGCTTGTGCTGCCTCTGCCGCTTTTAGTTCCTGCTGGGCTTTTTGTGTATCGACTTTAGGAGCAGGCGGAGTCACAGGTACAGCAGGGGCTGCTGTCGGAATCACAGGAGCAGGTTCTATACTGGGTTCAGCAGTCTGGGTAATTTCTTCTGCGACATTTTCATGTGCAGTTTCCTCAAATTCGGTTTCTTCGCGAGTCACCGGTTTAAGGTCTTCTGGCTTGATCAGAACGGTTTTGATCTGTTTTGGCGGTTCAGGGGGTTTACTCATGCCCAGATAAAGTAAGCCCACCAAAGCCACTGCATGGATGCCTAAGGTGAATCCAAGTGCGATGGCTTTTTTCTGAAATGGTGGCTTTTTATAGTCTTTCATACTTTATTCTAATGGCTTGGTCAGTAAACCGACTTGAGAAAGGCCAGCATCTTGCAGGCTGGACATCAAGGCCATGACATCGCCATATGGACGGGTATTATGGCCATTGATCACGACATTGAGCACCTTGTTGTCATTTTGTGCCTGGGTTTGGGCATCAACCAGCGTACGCGTTAATTCTTCCAGTGTGACCGGGCCAGTCGCCTGATTTTTATATTCTAGATAATATGAACCATCTTCTTTAAGCGTGACAATCCTCGGGGTATCCTTGGAATCGATCGGCAATCCATTGGCCTGAGGCAAGTCAACCTTGATACCGCTGGTAATCATCGGAGCGGTGACCATAAAGATCACCAGAAGTACCAGCATGACATCGATATATGGCACCACATTCATGTCACTTTTCAGTGGCTTTTTAATACGCTGAAAGCGTCCTGAACCTTGAATTGCCATTAGTCTTTGTCCTGAGTTACGCCTACAGACTGACGTTGCAATAGCGCTACCATTTCTTCGGCAAACAGCGCACGGTCAGAGTAGACCGTTTCACCTTTGGCCGTAAAATGGTTGAAAGCCAATACCGCTGGAATAGCTGCGAACAGACCGATCGCCGTTGCAATCAAGGCTTCGGCAATACCGGGTGCGACTGTTGCTAGCGTTACCTGATCGACATCGGCTAGGCCAATAAAGGCATTCATAATGCCCCAGACTGTACCGAATAGACCGACATAAGGCGCGACCGAGCCGATACTGGCCAAAGCGCCCAGACCTTGTTCCAGATGACCTTGGTCACGGCTTAAACCGACACGCAGAATACGCTCTGTTCCTTCAATCGACTGGGCAGTCGGCGCATGGCGTTTTTTTAGTTTCAGGAACTCGCCCAGACCCTGATAGAAAATATCTTCAAGGCCAGTGCGTTTAGAATTGAGTTGTGCATTGTTATACAGAGTATTCAGCTCAGCACCAGACCAGAAGATTTTCTGAAAATGTTCATCATCGGCCTGGGCTTTTTTATAACTCATATAGAGCCTGGCAATCAGATACCAGCTATATATTGAGGCTAACAGGAGAGAAAGCATCACCAGTTGTACGACAGGGCTTGCTTGTAAAATAAGATCTGAAACTTGAAGAGATGATTCTAACTGAGTCGCCATAGTTGTTACGTGTGCCAATAAATTTTTTTAGTCTTGTTCCAATTCTTTTTGAATTAGTTCGCGGATTTCATCCGGGAGTCGACGTGGTCGCATCTCTGCACTGATACATGCCAACTCAACCTCACCTGATGCAAGCATGATTTCACCACGATAAATATTTTGTTGCAATACAAATGATGAAGCTTTACATGAAATGACACGTGCCGTAACAGTAATTAAATCATCCATCAGGATCGGACGCATATATTTGACATTAATTTTATGCACCACAAAATTGTAGTCTGTCTGATGCCAGTAATGGCTCACTCCAGCGGCACGTAACCATTCGGTACGGGTACGTTCCATATAGCGAATATGATTGGCGTGATAGACAATGCCACCCGCATCAGTATCTTCAATATAAACGCGGATATTGAATTCAAAGTGATTCGCCATAGTTTTGTTCCATGCAGATTTTCGAAATTTTTGCTTGTTTTTAGATGCAGGAGAGGGATTAGAATTTGCCGGATTCCTGCCAAAAGTCAAGCAATTTAGCGGTTCAAAGTTTAGCATTGTGAGTTTTGAGACCAATGGCACAAGGTGTCAAATCTGGAGAGAAGTCGCCAAGATGAAGTACTGATCGCTTAACAGCTCATTTATAAAACAGCAGCAGATACTAAAATGCGCGAGTCCTTGGAGCCGCGCATTTTTAGTAATAGAAGATTAGCCTTTATTTTTCTGTTTCCAGTTGGCCTGAACCTGCTCAGCTACTTTTGGATAGTCCAGAATAAAACGGACATGGCTTTCGACCCCGGTTTTCAAGGTCGCATCATCGACAATGAAATTCGGGTTATGGTTCGGTGCAGCTTTTGCCGGATCTTGATCTGCTGGCGTGGCACCGACAAATACGAAGAGCGATGGCATGAGCTGGCCATAGTAAGCAAAGTCTTCACTGGCGCTGGCATTGTTGTCTAAAACATGCAATTTATCTTCACCATGCACGCTCACCAAGGTTGGACGCATTAATTCAGTCAAGGTTTTATCATTGGTGGTTACCGGGGCATAAGGTGCAATTTCGACTTTCACCTTGACGTCATTGGCTGCGGCATTGTGTTCCAGCATTTTTGGCAAGTCTTTTAAAATACCCTGACGTACATCTTCACTATTGGAACGGATAGTGCCGACCATATTGACCTGATCTGGAATGACGTTACCGGTGGTGCCGCCCTGAATACTCCCAATACTCACCACACCCATTCCTTTGGTCAGGTCGGCTTTACGGCTGATCAGACTTTGTAAATTGGTCACCATCTGGGCAGAAGCATAGATCGGGTCTTTACCTGCCCAAGGCATGGAACCATGTACCTGACTGCCATTGACCTGAATACGTAAATGATCGGCACTATTTAAAATCGCACCATCTTTATAGAAGATATTGCCGCTTGGCATGCCTGCCATGACATGCATCCCGAAAATCACTTCAGGTTTTGGATTGTTCAAGGCACCGTCGGCAATCATTTTACGTGAGCCAATCTGATCGCCATGAGTGAAATTGTCGATATCTGCACCGCCTTCTTCAGCCGGCTGGAATACGAATACCACTGTCCCCGCAATTTTATCTTTATTGGCGGCCAGAACTTTGGCTGCACCCAACAACATCGCAGTATGTGCATCATGTCCACAGGCATGCATCACATAAGATTCTTTGCCTTGATAAATCGCTTTTTGCTTGCTGGCGAAAGGCGCGGGTGTAGTTTCTTTAATTGGCAATGCATCCATATCTGCGCGTAAGGCCATTACAGGGCCGGGTTTTGCACCTTTTAATACACCGATTACACCAGTTTTGGCATAGCCTTTACGTACTTCAATGCCGTAGGATTTTAATTCTTTTTGGACCAGTTCCGAGGTTTTAAATTCCATGTTGCCCAGTTCAGGATGCTGGTGGATATGCTGGCGTAATTTGATGGTGTGTGCTTCAGCAGCTTGTACAGAATCATCAATCCAGTCGGCCAGGCTGAGCTGGCTACAGAAAAGAAGAGGGAGACAAAGGGATATCTGCTTATACATATTCATACTTCAGGAGAACCTTAAGAATTTTAAATGGTTAAAGAGATTCTTTAGGATGGCATACTGATCTAATTTCGACCAAAACTCTCTAAGTATTTTTTGATACCTTAAAGGTATTCTGAGTGTTAATATCTGTTCTCAAAGAGCTTTATTTGTTCTTTTACATTGTAAAAGTATGTATCTAAATTGATTTTTTATATTTATAAGGTATGAAAATTATAAAAATTTCAGGCTAAAAAGGGATAAAAACGATTACCTCTATATCAATAATCTGAATGAAGTGAAGATTTTTTAAACCTCTTAAACTTATTTTGGCACTTAGATTGCATTCACTCTTCCGTAATATTTTTTATGACGGAAATTGAACACATGTTAAAACCTTTGGCTTTATCTCTGGCAGTGGCTTCAAGCTTAAGTTTTATTTCGACAAGCCTATGGGCTGAAGACTTTAAAATACTGAAACAGCTGGAAAATAAACCCACATTACTCAAAAGTGGTGAATATAAAGGTCATTATTATGTGCCGAGTACCTTGAATACGATTACGTGGGGTTATCTGCCAAATAAAGATGCAAAACCTGTTTTAACTGTCCCTTCAGGTAGCACAGTTACTTTCGATACAGTTTCGCATGAAGGGCTACTAGAAGATCAGGGCCGTAATGCAGAGAAATATTTCACATCAAAAGGTGTCAAGCCTGAGCATGTATTGGACGAAGCCAAGCTGATCACGAATTCCAAATTGAAACATGATTTCCATAAAGATGGACCACACATTATTACCGGGCCTGTCTATGTAGAAGGGGCAATGCCGGGCGATATTCTAAAGGTGGAGATTTTAAAAGTTGAACCGCGTGTACCTTATGGCGTGATTTCAAACCGTCATGGCAAAGGCACCTTACCCGAATTCCCGAAACGTCAGAAACATGAGCATGCATCTCCAGCCAATCCTGATGCTTATGGCAACGTGTCCATTTTTACCCCAATTGAGAAAAATGCGGATGGTGTATGGGAAGGCGTTTTAAAAACTGAATCTGGTAAAGCGATTCGTTTCCCGCTGAATCCGTTTATGGGCACGATGGGCGTTGCACCAAATACCAGTGAGCCTGTGCACTCTGTGCCACCATCATTTTATGGCGGGAATATCGACATCAATGAATTAGGAGCAGGGGCTACGGCCTATTATCCTGTACAGGTGCCAGGTGCTTTGTTCTATACAGGTGATAGTCACTTTGTACAAGGTGATGGTGAGGTGGCTTTAACTGCCTTGGAAGGTTCGGCACGTGCGACTTTAAAATTCACTTTACTTAAATCTGGCAAGGATAAAATTCCAGGTGCAGAGATTAAACAGCCGCTGGCTGAAAATGCTGAATTCTGGATTACGCCGGGTCTGGATGAAGACTTAGATGAAGCCATGCGTAAATCCACCCGTGAAGCGATCCGTTTTCTGGTCAATGAATATGGCATTTCTGAAGAAATTGCCTATGCCTACTTAAGTGCTGCGACTGACTTTGAAGTGTCACAAGTGGTCGATCGAACCAAAGGTATTCATGCCATGATTCGTAAAGCGGATTTTAAGGAGTTTAAGAAAGAAGAGAAGTAATTTTTTTTATTTAGTTTTTTATTTTGTGCTTTTGCCAACTGATTCAGGCATGGTCAGTTGGCTTTTTCTTTTGTGATACTTTGAAAATGTTTAGAATGTTGATAATAAAAATTCATTTAAGTTAAAAGGGGTGGGTGTGGCAGAGCAGAATAATAATGAAGTGATGATTCAGCTTCCGTGGACAGTGCCACAACAACCAAATATACAAACGATCGTATTGCAACAACCTGCTAAAACACACATGGAGTTGAATGCTTCGACAGATAAAACAGCCATTTCCTCTTTTGCACTTTCAGTAGTGATTGCTCTGATTTTCGGTGCATTGGCAACGTGGCTTGCTTATTGGTATGGACGTAAGAGTTTTGAGTTAACTAAACAAGGCTTTAATTTAACATTAGAGCAAATAGGAAAGTCAGTAGAGCAAACACTGAATTCTAATAGAGAACTTTATCAAAGTCAGAAAGACTTGCAATTAATGCAGATTAAGTCTACACATCGACAGGATTGGATAAATAATATTAGAGAGCTATTTAGTGAAATTTTAATTGTAAGAACAAAAATGAATATAGTAATAGCAAATGATTTCTCTGTTCAAAGTAAGGAGGCATTAATAGATTATTTAGTGGAATTTAGAAAACTTACTCATA
Organism: Acinetobacter lwoffii; assembly: GCF_024129595.1. Classification (GTDB taxonomy): domain Bacteria; phylum Pseudomonadota; class Gammaproteobacteria; order Pseudomonadales; family Moraxellaceae; genus Acinetobacter; species Acinetobacter lwoffii_O. The sequence goes on from NZ_JAMXXS010000001.1 coordinate 228,116, forward strand.
AAGTTACCTTATATTTAAATCCTTTGGAGGAATCATCGGAAATCATATTATCAGATATGAGAAAAATCGACTCTCTAGTTACTAAGTGCTTTAATAAAGATATTATCGATAATGAGTTGGATGAATTAAGCAAAATACTTATTTCTAAAACTCTTGTACAAAACATTCAAAAACTATTAAAAAAAGAATGGGAAAGAGTTAAAAAGGGAGAATAAATCTCCCTTATGAATTACTTCTCTTTCGGCTCAGGTGGGGTCATCCCAAACTGCAAATACGCCATATTAGTCGCAATACGACCACGTGCAGTACGCATCACATAACCTTGCTGAATCAGATATGGCTCAATGACATCTTCCAACGTGCCTGAATCTTCCGCCATGGCTGCTGCGAGTGCTTCAACACCGGCAGGACCACCATCAAAACGCTCAAGAAGCATAGATAAATAACGGCGGTCGAGTGTGTCTAAACCATCTTTATCGACTTTGAGCATATCCAAAGCACGTTGGGCCATATCCTGATTGATCTCACCCGTCCCTTTGACCTGTGCATAGTCACGGACACGACGCAATAAACGGTTGGCAATACGCGGTGTACCTCGTGAGCGACGGGCAATTTCTTTTGCGCCATCTCCCGTCATAGGTACATCCATCAAATTGGCTGAACGTTTGACAATATGGGTTAAATCTTCAACCGAATAAAACTCTAAACGTTGCACGATTCCGAAACGGTCACGCAGCGGAGAGGTGAGTAGACCTGCACGTGTGGTTGCTGCAACAAGCGTAAATGGCGGTAAATCCAGTTTAATCGAGCGCGCAGCCGGGCCTTCACCAATCATGATGTCGAGCTGATAATCTTCCATTGCCGGATACAGGATTTCTTCAATCACGGGTGAAAGACGGTGAATCTCGTCAATAAACAGGACATCACCTTCTTCCAGATTGGTTAGCATCGCGGCTAAGTCGCCGGCACGTTCCAGAACCGGACCAGAAGTTGACTTAAGATTGCCACCCATTTCTCGGGCAATAATATTGGCCAACGTTGTTTTACCCAGACCTGGCGGGCCAAAAATCAGGGTGTGATCAAGGGCTTCTTCACGGCCACGGGCTGCGCCAATGAAAATTTCCATCTGCTCACGAACCACCGGCTGACCGATGTAGTCATCGAGGGAAGTCGGGCGAATGGCACGATCGAAGTGATCTTCGGGTTTTTCAGAACCACTGATGAGACGGTCTTGCATCTTTTGAGTTAATCTCTATGGTTTATTTGAGGTGAATAAAGTCATAGCCTCAAAATGCTCTTGGAATTTCTATGCCATTGAGTCGGCATGCTCTTACTTTTGACTGGGCAAAAGTAACAAAACCCATTTGTTAAACTGATGCTACTTCCTGATAGCACAGTTTAACAGGCGACATCCATGTCGCCAGGTAGATTCTGATACTGGCATAAATTTTATATTCAATATCTGATTGCTATTATTTATTCATCGACTTTAATGCCGCGCGAATGATATCACTGGCTTCAGTAAATTCACCTTTGGCAGCATTCACCAGTTTTTGTGCTTCAGCAGGTTTATAGCCCAAGGACTGTAATGCAGCTTCCGCTTCAGCCACGGCTGAATTGCCCATAAACTGAATTTGTGGTGCAGTTGAATTACTTGGCGCAGCACCTGAAGCCATGGCTTTAAAGCGGTCACGTAATTCAATTATCAGGCGTTCAGCAGTCTTTTTACCCACCCCCGGAACTTTGACCAGAGTGTTGATATCTTCATGTTCAACGGTGTGGATCAGCATTTCCACACTTAAAGTGGAAAGAATACCAAGCGCCATTTTCGGACCAACGCCGTTCACCTTTAATAAGGTACGGAAAATGGTTTTTTCCTGCGCATTGATAAAGCCATAAAGTAACTGGGCATCTTCACGAACAGCCAGATGGGTCCACAGAGTAATTTTCTGACCTTTTTGCAACTGGCAGAAAGTGGTTAAAGGGGTATCAATCTCATAACCTACGCCGTTCACATTTAATAAAACAGTCGGTGCTTCCAGCGCCAGCACTTCCCCAATCAGGCATCCAATCATTTTTTATACATACTCAAATTTAATACAGGCATAGTAGTCAGCATTTTTGATAAAGGCAAAACTCTATCATTCAAATCCAGTGATTTTGCTGAGATTATCATCAGGCGCTTGTTCGTGTTAGAGTAACCCGGCTTTATTGCCATGCAGTTCCTGCGCCAGATTATAAGCCTGATGATCCGAGAACTTGGAGACAATATCTAGCACCTGCATAATGTTGTCATAATGATCAGCGCTAAACTGCGCACCCGAGCGTTTTAAAATGGCCATTAAACGCTGTTCCTTAAAGCTCAATGTTTTGTGCGGTGTGGTCAGTGGAATAAAGGCATCCAGAATCGTTTGTAAACTTTGATGCGCGATAATTTCCAGACCGGCTTTTTGCGGATGTTCGAAGATCTTTTCTCGCGCCAGTTCTTTGGCCCGGTTAATGCCAATTTCAATGTCGGCACTACAATAACCCAGCAATGAGCCTTGCAATTGGCCCATCAAAATTTTCTGCTGATGTCGGGCAAAGGCCGTGGTGACTTCATCTACCAGACGTTTCATGACCCGCCCACGCAGCGCGGCAATTTTTTGTTGCCAGGTGGTATAAGGCATATTGATTTCTTCAGGCGCGCCATATTCACCCAGCAAGTTCAGAAAGACTGGTTCAACTTCCGCGTAGCTGAGCATATTCAGGCTGATACCATCTTCCAGATCAATCAGGGCATAGCAGATATCATCCGCAGCTTCTAAAAGATAGGTCAGCGGATGACGACAATAATGATATTCACCGAGCTGAATCAAACCCAACTGTTCAGCAATTTCCTGCAAAATCTCTTTTTCAGACTGGTAACAACCAAATTTTGGACGTCGACTGGCCGGGGTGTTACCAGTCGGGTCAATGGCCTCAGAGAGCCACGGGTATTTAAGATAGGCACCGAGTGTGGCATAGGTCAGGCGCATGCCGCCATCATAAGGATGATAATCGATCTTGGTCAGCAGGCGCAGGCCTTGGGCATTGCCTTCAAACTGGCGGACATCGGCTTCCTGTTCAGGACTTAAATCTTTTAAAAAGTCGGTATGAGAAGCATCGTCAAACCATTCCCGAATGGCGTATTCACCGGCATGACCAAAAGGCGGGTTGCCAATATCATGTGCCAGACAGGCAGCCTGAATGATGGCACCGACATCAGCCGGAGAAATCCAGGCAGGTAAATTATCTTTGATTTTCTCTGCAGCCAGCATACCGAGTGAACGGCCAATACAGGAGACTTCTAGCGAATGGGTCAAACGGGTATGAATACCATCATGCTGGGTCAGTGGATGGACTTGGGTTTTGCGGTTTAACTGCCGGAAGCTTTGCGAAAAAATAATACGGTCATAATCTTTATGAAACGGGCTGCGTGCCAGTTCAGTGCTCTGCTTTTTACTACCAATCCGAACTGTCGAAAGCAGTTCTAACCAACGCATTTGAGTCATTTATCATTATTCAGTGATCCACTATTTGCATCATGCCAAAAAACTAGCTCCTGCACTAGGGCAGTGCGACATGAATTGTCATGCTGCCTATTGTTATTTTAGTCAGCTGGAAAAGACTGAGAATTAAAAATCGAAATCATCAAATGAACAATAAAAAGCAGGCTCAATGGCCTGCTTTTTGTTTAGGATGAAGAATCAAATTAGCTCTTCACCATTTTTCTTGGCCTGTTGTGTGTCTTTATAGACATTCAGGCAAATCGTGAACAAGACCAGGCTTGCCACCAATGGCCAAAAAAGTACATATAGGGTCAATAATTGACTTGTCATCTGAAATCTCCTTATTTAATTTTCTCAGATAGCTGGTGAAATTCAATCACCATCTTGTTGATTTGCTTAAAATCAAATTTTTCTTTGCTGTAGAATAGCGTCAACACAGTACATACCAGCGCACTACTGCCATACGCTGTCAGTGAGCTTAACAAGGTGCCGTATTCACGCAAGAAGCCGATGGTCCATGGCATGAAGCCAATACTGGCCAATATGCCAACGACCAGACCCACTTTCTTGCCGAAGAAACCAAAGGTCATCAAACCCAGCACCACACCAATCCCCAGGGTCGCAACGAGTTCAAAGCCAAGTGCGATCAATCCCTGAATCGGAAGCCATTCAAAACGTACTATCAGAAAGCTGAAAAATGCGAGGCCCACTGACCAGTTAAAGGCCCGGGCATTCACCTTGTCCCAATACAGGCTGACAATCACCGGGAATACAATAGAGCCCCAAAGCGCACCCACAAAAATCAGCATCGACAAAATGTCAAACTTCAAGGTGGCAATCACAATCCCCAGCATGGTGGCAACGACCATGGTCATACGACCAATAAACAGCATTTTCTTTGGATCAGGACGGTTTTTCGCAATCTGTTTGCCATAAATGTCCGTCATGACAATCGCAGACAGGGCAGACAGATCCGAGTCAGCGGTAGAAGACAATGCTCCAATCACCATGATGAATAACAGCGCGACCATAAATGGAGAAAGATAAGTCGCTGCCATTTGCGGAATCAGGTTATTCAGGTTGCCATCAATGGGCTGAATACCTGCAAATAGTGCCAATAACCCCAGCATGCCTAGACCAATGACAATTGCAGCATAACCAATGGTTGCAGTGATAAAACTTGGTTTGATCAGGTCTTCACGGACTGCAAACAGGCGCTGGGCAATGGTCTGATTACCAATCGCGTAGGCCAATACCGCAACAAAAAATGGTGCACCTTGTTCCAGAAAGGCTGTTTTAGAGAAAAAATCCAGCTGTTCCGGCTGCAGGTGATGAATCCCGCTTTGAAACAGGGAAGGTCCGCCTAAGGTAAAGAACAAGGTTGGAATAATGATCACAGCCGCGACAATCATCGCCACCAGTTGACCAAAATCGGTAAACACCGAAGAACGGAACCCCGACCAAAGGGTATAGGACAGTACACCGATACCGGTAATCAGCACGCCATGGATAAAGCTTAAAGGAGATAAAATTTCAACCAGTGCCCCAGCGGCGGTAAAGTTCACCATCAGGCTGATGACGCTACCCACAATATTGGAACCTGCCAGAATCATCTGGCTTTGGTTGCCATGCCGGGCATGCATAATTTCTGCCAAGGTGTGGGCATTAGGCGCCAGTTCACGAAAGCGCTTGCCAAAGGGATAGATAAATAAAATCATCAGCGCACCCCACAAACCATAGTGTAGGGCACCGGAAACGCCGTATGTATATCCGGATGAAGCTGCTGCATAAAACGAGGCGGCCCAGATCCAGGTGGCGGTCATACTGGCCGCAGACATTCCAAATCCGATGGAGCCATTCGAGACCATGTAGCCATCAACATTTTCATTTTTCTGTTTAATACGTAACGATAGTAAAAAAGTGATGCCATAGAAAAGCACCATCAATAGTACAGTTGCTGTACTAGTGAATTGAAACATACATACTCCTTAAGCGGGTCACCTTTTGTTTTTGAAAATTAAATCATTGGTGACAGATTAAGGCTCTAAAATAGACAGAGCAGTGAAGCTATAGAACATCAAAAAATTAGTGTCCGAATATAGAATTTATATTCATCTCTACAGCAGAAAGGAAAAACCATTGCCAGGCTCAGAATTTGGACAATTCCTCAGCAATTCGGCTAGAGCTTAACATAAAATCATCAAATTTACTGATGAAGTGTCTATTTGGTAAGATTCTTAGCTGATATAGACGTGTGGGCCTGTTATTCTGTTAGTTGAATAAAAAAGAAAATTTTCTATATTTTTTCAGCAATTACAAATATTTATTTTAAACTTTTCGAGTTAAATAAAACCTGAGAATACGGATTAAATAAAAAAGGTAACAAAATTTTATTATTAATCATTTCTTCATTATTTTTTTATATAAGCCTCATAATTCCTGGTAAATTTCCTCATAAATATAAGTGGTATTTTGCTATTTATATTGTGTTTTTTACGCATAATAGAGCTCATGAATAAATGATGAAATTTCAAAATATTGGATATGGTGGGGGATTTTGTCGATATATTTTTTGGTCTTTTAGATGAGTAAATTTCGCTTAATTATGATCTGAGAAGATAAAAATCAAATATAAAAAAATAAAAGGCCCAAATAAGAAACTTTATTTTTATTCTTTTAGAAGTTGAGAATGGATGTCCGGTTTTTCCCCCGCAGATGATGTCAGATTAAAATACCACTCAGTATTAATTATTCTTTCATAGAGGGGAGTAATTTGCCTCTGTTACTGTAATGGCGGAGATCAGCGGAGAACTGTTCCTTGTAGTACAGAAAACGGCAGAAGACCTTTAACCAGTTTTCTAATCTTAGAAGTCAAAGTTAAGAGTCAATCAAAAGAATCAAAAACAGTCTGCAAAAAATACGACTTCATTAAATCTTGTAATCAAGTATTTCATTTTGGCCTAAATAGGAATTTTGGCAGGTCATGACAATAAAACCTGAATTTGATTTTGTCCCGATTGTTGTTGAAAAATAATACAATTTTTATGCAGAAAATTATTCTGAAGCGGTTTTGATTTTTCTTGAAAAAAATGTGTTAACCTGTGCGACTACATTCAATTTTCCTGACTGAAAATAAACGAAATATTTTAAAAGTCCAGGATATTTCAGACGTAGTTTTCTGATTTGGCATCTAGCCGATTTCCTTATTTCACAGTAGAATATGCGCTCTCTCAAGTCACATTGTGGCATGGTTGTTCAGACCATCCCGTGGAGCCAAAATCAGCATGTTTATCGTTGCCGGTGCACCCGCACATTCTTCTTTTAAGAAAACTCAACTATTATCGCGTTTGACGTCAATTAGTTCTGTTCAATCAATTGAAAGTCAATGGGTCTACCTCTTTGACCAAGCGCTCAGCGAGCAACAACAGCAATCAGCTTTACAGCTTCTCAACGATGGTCAATCTTTTGAATTGCACCAGGCTGCAAGTGATGAAATCCAGATTTTAGTCACACCGCGCGTCGGAACCATCTCTCCTTGGTCCTCTAAAGCGACGGACATTTTCAAAAACTGTAATACGCCGGTTCATCGACTTGAACGCGGCGTTTTATTTACTTTGAAGGGCGTAAAAGAGCTTTCTAAAGAAGCATTGCAAGTACTTCACGACCGTATGACCGAAAGCGTATTCAATGCGATTGAAGATGCTGCGGTATTATTTGTGGAAACTGCGCCAAAACCACTGAACTCGATTGATATTCTGGGTGAAGGTAAAGAAGCACTTGTAAAAGCCAACAACGAGTTTGGTTTTGCATTATCAATGGATGAAATTGATTACCTGACTGAAGCTTTCATCAAGCTAGGCCGTAATCCAAATGACATCGAACTGATGATGTTTGCTCAAGCCAACTCTGAGCATTGTCGTCATAAAATCTTCGGTTCAGAATGGACGATTGATGGTGAAGTCCAGCCATTGTCATTGTTCCAGATGATCAAGAACACCTATAAAGAATCACCAACAGACGTATTGTCGGCTTATAAAGACAACGCTTCGGTGATTGTTGGTTCGGATACCCAGCGTTTTTATCCAACCCAAGAAGACAATGGTCATCAAGTTTATAAATACAAGAGCCAGGCCGCGCATATCCTGATGAAAGTGGAAACCCACAACCATCCAACTGCGATTGCACCATTTGCCGGTGCAGCGACAGGTTCAGGCGGTGAAATCCGTGACGAAGGTGCGACCGGTCGTGGTGGTAAGCCTAAAGCAGGTTTAACCGGCTTCACCGTATCTAACCTGAATATTCCGGGCTTTGAACAGCCTTGGGAAGAAAACTACGGCAAACCATCGCGTATGGCATCGCCGTTACAAATCATGATTGAAGGCCCATTGGGTGGTGCTGCGTTCAATAACGAATTTGGTCGTCCAGCTTTAAATGGTTACTTCCGTACTTTTGAACAAAACGTCAATGGCGATGTTAAAGGTTTCCATAAGCCAATCATGATCGCTGGTGGTTACGGAAATATCCGTCCAGATCACGTTGAAAAAGATCCGATCTTACCGGGTGACTTATTGATCGTGCTCGGTGGTCCAGCCATGCTGATCGGTCTTGGCGGGGGTGCTGCATCTTCTGTAGATAGCGGCAAATTGGGCGAGAACCTTGATTTTGCCTCAGTACAACGTGAAAACCCGGAAATGGAACGCCGTTGCCAAGAAGTGATCGATACTTGCTGGCGCATGGAAGACCACAACCCAATCGTGTCGGTACATGATGTCGGTGCGGGTGGTGTATCAAATGCCATGCCTGAACTGGTGAATGATCACGAATTGGGTGCGGTGCTAGATCTTCGTAAGATTCCATCTTTAGAACCTGGCATGTCGCCAATGGAGATCTGGTCAAACGAAGCGCAAGAACGTTATGTATTGGCGATTCGTCCATCTTCTTTAGAATTATTTGAGTCAATCTGTGCGCGTGAACGTTGTCCGTTTGCAGTACTGGGTGAGGCGACTGAAGCACGTCACTTAACCGTTGAAGATCCATTGTTCGGCAACAAACCGGTGGATATGCCAATGCAGGTGATGCTTGGCGGTACTCCGCGTATGAGCCGTTCCTATGAAACGATTGAACGTAAAGGCGATGATTTTGACGCGGCTAAAGTTACGGATTTAAAAGATGCGATTTATCGCGTTCTGAAAAACCCGACAGTGGCTTCTAAATCATTCCTGATCAGTATTGGTGACCGTTCGATTACCGGTATGGTCGCGCGTGACCAGATGGTGGGTCGCTGGCAGGTTCCTGTCGCGGATGCTGCAGTAACAACTACAAGTCTTGTCGGTTACACCGGTGAAGCAATGGCAATGGGTGAACGTCCTCCAGTAGCGTTGTTGAATCCTGCTGCATCAGCACGTTTATCTGTGGCTGAATCGATCTCTAACATCATGTCTGCGAAGATTGAAAAAATCAGCGACATCAAATTGTCTGCAAACTGGATGGCTGCTGCGGGTCAACCTGGCGAAGACCAGGCATTGTTCGAAGGCGTGAAAGCTATCGGTATGGAAATGTGTCCTGCACTCGGTATCGCGATTCCGGTCGGTAAAGACTCATTGTCTATGCGTACCACCTGGAATGACGAAGGTGAAGACAAGTCTGTGACTTCTCCAATGTCAGGCGTGATCACTGCATTTGCACCAGTGACTGATGTGCGCCAAACATTGACTCCAGAATTGAAAAACCTTGAGTCTGTGCTTGTTCGTGTTGATCTGTCTAAAGGTCAGTTCCGTTTAGGCGGTTCGATTCTGGCGCAGGTATACAAAGCGATTGGTTCGGTTACTCCTGATGTGGATAGCTTCGATGATTTCAAGGCATTCTTCGCATTGGTTCAAGACTGGAACAACCGCGGTTTGATCAAGGCGTATCACGACATCGGTGACGGTGGTTTATTGGCGACTGTTGCAGAAATGATGTTCGCTTCACGTTTAGGTGTGGCATTAGAAGATCAATCAACTGCAAGTTTATTTGCCGAAGAAATTGGCGCAGTCCTTCAAATCGCGAAAGTAGACTGGGAAGCGCTACAAGCTGAAGTTGCAGCATCTACGCTTAAAGATGCAATTGCAGTGGTTGGTACTGTAAATAATTCTGACCAATTGTCTATCAATGGTCTGGTACTTGAACGTGCTGATCTGCAAGTGGCATGGACTGAAGTATCCCACCAAATCCAGCGTCTGCGTGACAACGTACAAACTGCGGATCAGGAATTTGCCTTAATTACCGATAAAGCACACAAAGGTATTATTGCCCAACCAACATTCGACTTGAATGAAGCGATTGAAGCACCGTTCATTAACTTGCGTCGTCCAAATATGGCAATTCTGCGTGAGCAGGGTGTCAATGGTCATATTGAAATGGCGGCAGCTTTCGACAAAGTCGGTTTCAATACCGTTGACGTCCACATGAGTGACTTGCTGGCAGGTCGTATCAGCCTGGATGATTTCGAAGGTTTGGTAACGTGTGGTGGCTTCTCGTATGGTGACGTGATGGGCGCTGGTGGGGGCTGGGCGAAATCCGTATTGTTCAATGCTAAATTGCGTGACCAGTTTGAGAAATTCTTCAACCGTCAAGAAACCTTCTCGCTCGGTATCTGTAATGGTTGTCAAATGTTGTCTCAATTGGCTCCATTAATTCCGGGTGCGGATGCTTGGCCACGTTTCCATCGCAATACGTCTGAAGTATTTGAAGCGCGAGCAGTGAACGTTCGTGTGGAAAAATCGAATTCAGTATTGTTACAAGACATGCAAGGTTCGATTCTGCCGATCGCTGTGGCGCATGGTGAAGGTCGTGCAGTTGCAACGGCGGAAAACTTTGCTGCACTGAATGCATCGAATCAGGTGGTTCTACGTTATGTCGACAGCCATGGCAATGCAACTGAACAATATCCGTTGAACCCGAATGGTTCACCGGAAGGTATTACCGGTGTAACCTCTCAGGATGGCCGTGCAACGATTATGATGCCGCACCCTGAACGTAACTTCCGCGCGCTCCAGCATTCCTGGAAACCAGAAGACTGGGATCAGGATGGTGCTTGGTTACGTATGTTCCGTAATGCACGTAAATTTATTGGCTAATTGATATAATCAAGAATTAAAAAAGCCCCGAAAGGGGCTTTTTTAATAAGCAAATTATAGATTTATAGGTGATTAGATATAGAATTGAAAAAGATTAAAAAATGAATAAAGAGTCCTCAAATGTCCGATTTAATTGAAAAAGTTTTACTTTTACAAGAATTGCTAATAGCTAGAGCTACTGATACTTATGAAAAAGGTTCTTCAGAGGCATTTATGCAGCTTAGACAAGAGTTACTGACATTTAAAAACTTTTATGAATATATTCCATTTTTTATTAAAGACACACGCACATTAGATGAATTTGAAGCTAGGATTAAGTGGGATTTTGAATCTTACGCTGAACGTGAAAATTATATTTATTCGGAATTTAAAGAATTCTTTAATGTATTAGAAAGTCTAGATGTTCCTCCATTGGATCAGGTAGTACAGTTGAAGATTGCTGAATTAAGCTCGGATTATATACATCAAATATGGCAGAAAGCATTAGAGCGAAGAAGTACAGATCCCGAAGGTGCGATTACATTAGCTCGAACACTTTTAGAATCGACCTGCAAATATATTCTTGATGAATACGAAGTCGGTTATGGCAATGCTCCAGATATAAATCAACTGTATAGATTGGTGAGTAAAGAATTAAACCTTGCTCCATCTCAACATACGGAGCAGACTTTCAAACAAATTCTCGGAGGATGTAGTTCCATCATTGAAGGTTTAGGATCATTGAGAAATAAAGTGGGTGATGCTCATGGGCAAGGTAAAATAAACTTTAAACCTTCTCCAAGACATGCAGAATTAGCAGTGAATTTGGCTGGTACAATGTCCGTGTTTTTATTCTCATCTTGGAAATTAAAACAAGGTGAATGAATTTTTTATTATAAATATTGTTTTTAAATAGTATCTTAATTTTACTGTATGGAAAAATTAAAATAAATTCACTAACATAGGATTATTCAACCACCAATTTGGTGGATTTTTGCTTTTTAAGCATTCTGATTTTTTAATTTTTTTTCTTCCTGCTGAGTTGGTTTAGATTTTGCTTTTATATTGTATATAAAGTGCTATGGTATGTTTTATGCACAACTTTATTGCACTATAAAAGAAAGATGGAATAGATCGGTTCAGTATCAATTCTCAAAGATGAGGTGATGACATGGCTAAAACACTTAGAATAATGGATAAGGCGGCAATGCGTCAGAAAGGCTGGATGTTGTTTTGTATTGTTGTAGGACTACAAATATTGTTCGTTGTGGGCAGTTACTTGCTGCAGGGTTCTTGATCATCAGCTTTAAGAAAGCCACCATTAAGGTGGCTTTATAATTTAAATAACCAATTGAACCTGCTTCAATACCGCCTTTAACGTATTTTCATAATCAAAAGCTTTATTGGTACTGTCCTGATAACGCCAAGCCACATAACCATCCGGACGAACCAGTACTGCACCAGATTCATGAATTTCAGACTTGGCATTCCAGGTTCCATACACATCACGATAGTCACGTGAACCAATCTGAGTCACATCCAGATATGGCAAATCCAATGCTTCTGCCGCCTGTTTCCAGCCTTTACCGGATAAACCTGTGCGCAGGGTAAAACGACCTTTACCCGTAATATCCAGTGTCGACTGCTTTTGACCTTTGGCATTGATCAGCCAAGTATGCGGAACTTTAGCGCCTGGGCGAGTGGTTGCCTGTAAATAAAGCTGCTCATCTTTTTCAAAAATCTCAGGCTCGGATTCTGCAATCACCGTATTGGAGCTATATCGCTGGTTCAGTTCTACACCTTGTGCATTAAATTCGAAGTTTTTAATTTCCAAAGCTTCAAATAGTTTTTGACGGATTTCAGCACCTTGCTCATCTTCCGCAAAGATACGTTCCAGCATTTGTTTTTGTGTAGTCACACCATTATCAAAACCGAAGACTTCTTTCAGATATTTATAATCAAAACGTGATTGGTTTGCTCGCGCCACAATCTGCTTACCCACAGGCGCACGCTCAGCCGTATATGAATCCAATAGGGAAGGCGCAGCCCAGCCTTTAACGACATATGCCAGTTTCCAGCCCAGGTTAAAGGCATCCTGCATACAAGTATTCGAGCCTAAACCACTGGATGGTGGATGACGATGTACGGCATCACCGCCACAGAACACGCGACCTTTAGAATACTCAGTTGCCTAGGTCTGGTTTACATACCAGTACGACAATTTCTGGATTTCAACCTCTTCAATTTCTGCACCGACAAAGGCATTCAGGCGTGCATGTATCTGTTCTTCAGTCACCTGTGGCTCGCCTTTGGAAATGTCAAAGCCCCAGCCCATAATCCATTCATTCCAAGGAGTAATCGCACGTAACAATCCCATACCGAGATCGCCAAAGCTGGCTTCAGGATTCACGATCCATTGCAGAATCGCAGGACGGTGCTGAACGTATTGAGAAAGATCAGCTTTAAAGGTCACATAGACGGTACCGGCACGTGCCATCACGCCTTCCAGTGGCAAGCCGAGCTGTTCCAATACACGAGATTTAGCACCATCCATACCCACCAGATATTTTGCTCTTAAGCTAAATTCAGTATTGGTAATGCGGTTCAGGAAAGTAGCAGTCACGCCATCTTCGTCCTGCACATGTGACAGGTATTCAGTATTGAAGTTATAAATTGCACCACGTTCACCGGCATTTTTCACCAGTAAAGCTTCCATTTTTGGCTGAATCAGATCGACTAATGGACATGGACTGCCTTGGATATAGTCACCATGACGTTCATCACCGGTACCCCATGCACTTAAACGGGCGATTTCTTCGCCGACCAGACTGGTGGTAATCAGGCTTTCACCCATCTGTTCCCATGGTGTTGCAATCTCTTTAACCTGTTCTTCAATACCTAAATCACGTAATACTTCCATGGCACGCTGATTGGTAATATGGGCACGTGGACTATTGGCCAGCCAGCTAAACTGGGTAAACAGTTGTACCTTGATACCATAATTCGCCAAAGCCAAACCTAATGTTGAACCTGCAGGACCAGTACCAATGATCAGAACATCAGTGTCATAGTGTTGTGTCATACAAGACTCCATGTGTATAGGTGAAGAACAAGCTATCTATATAATCAGGCAGTCTAGTAAAACAGGATCTGTTGATATAGCGATATTCATATAAACTATCGACCTATTCTTATTTGCAATACGTGGGTCATAATCTTAAGATGCTGACCTGATCAGAAACCGGGCAGGCTATGGAACTTCGACATTTACGCTATTTTATTACTGTGGCGCAGCAACAAAGTTTTACCAAGGCTGCCGAAAAACTGTTTACCGCTCAGCCGTCATTAAGCCAGCAAATTAAGGATCTGGAGCAGGAAGTAGGCGTCATGCTGTTTGATCGTTCATCCAGAAAGGTCAAACTCACCGATGAAGGGCAGGCTTTTCAGATCTATGCCGAAAAAGCACTGGAAAATGCCAAACTGGCAGTAGCAGCAGCGCGTCAGGTTGCGCAGCAGAAAAATAACCAGATTCACATTGGCTTCCTGAATGTCGCAGAAATAAAAGTGATGCCACAGATTCTGGCTCAGCTTAAAAAAACCATGCCGGACTTAAAAATCCATCTGCATAGCCTGACCTGTATGGAACAGATTCAGCGGCTAAAAAATGCTGAACTGGATTTATGTATTACCCGCTTTCATCTGGACCATCCAGATTTTGAGAATATTCATTTATTAACCGAGCGAATTTATCTGATAGCCGCTCAGCACTTACATTCTACAGATCGAATCCTGAAATTACAGGAACTAAAAAACCATAATATAATTATGTGTGAGCAGAATGCTTCACCAGTATTTTATGAAAAGCTGGATAGACTACTCTGCATTGATCAGCTTGAGCATGAACAGCTGTTGTGGGTGACCAATGTCTTGCAACACATCAATCTGACCAATATGGGAATGGGCTTTAGTTTTGCGCCTGAATATTTACTGCGGTTTTTGAATGATCATGTGAAAATTGTCCAGACTGATCAGGCACTGCCAAAACTGGGCTTGTATGCAACATTTAACAAGAATTCCCAAAATCCTGCATTGAAGATGATTACCCAAGCCCTTAACAATACGACAAGTATCTGAATTGCAGGAAGGAATATATGTTAAAGCTGATTTATTACGTACCGGATGAAAATTTGGAAGACACCAAGAATGCGATATTTGCAGCAGGGGCAGGCGGCATTGGTGAGTATACGGACTGTGCCTGGCAGGTTTTAGGAACCGGACAGTTTAAGCCGCAGGAAGGTGCAGATCCTCATATTGGTGAAGTGGGTAAACTGGAACAGGTGGAAGAATGGCGGGTAGAAATTCTGGTGCCGGATGAAAAAGCAGTCAAAGTGGCCAAGGCGCTGAAAGAAAGCCATCCTTATGAAGAGCCAGCTTTTGAGTTTATTCAACTTCTGGATATCAAAGTCTAAAATTATAAAATTGATGCTCTGCTGCGGCGCGTTTGACTTGGCGCGCCGTTAGTCTAGATTCAGAAACCATCCAACCTGTTTTTGTTATTATCATCTCTGCCAGAATAATCCAAAGAAAAAATATAATAAGGAAAATAACAATGCCGTGGCCAAAACCGCTGAGCAGCGTGCTTAAGAATGCCCTCAGCAAATCTATCCAGTATGGGGCAGAAATCCTGCATCAGCGCATTCCATATTTAGCGGATAATCCCTATCTGGAAGGTATATTTGCACCAGAGCGGCAGGAACACTTTTCCACAAATTTAAAGGTTGAAGGGCAAATTCCTGCAGAACTGGATGGCGCATTAATGCGGATTGGTCCAAATCCTATTAATGTTAAAAACCCACGCAACTATCACTGGTTTACGGGCGATGGTATGTTGCATGCGCTCAGACTGAAGGGTGGCGAGGCACATTGGTATAAAAGCAGTTATATCGGTTCTGCCAGTGTGCAGAAAAAACTTCATCGACCACAAATTCCAGGTAAAACCCGAGGTGTCGCGGATGCAGTCAATACCAATGTTATCCACTTTGCCGGAAAAATCTGGGCACTGGTAGAAGCGGGAGCTTATCCAGTTGAGTTGAATGCTGCACTGGAGTCAAAACGACATCATTTGTTTGAAGATGATCAGGATCTGCCATTTACTGCCCATCCGCATATTGATCCTGAAACCGGCGATATTCATGCAGTTTGTTATGATGCTTTAAGTCAGAACAAAGTTTTTTATTTGCTGATAGATTCAAAAGGTAAGTTGAAACATCACGTCGACATTCCAGTGAAACATGGTCCGATGATTCATGATTGTGCCATTACCAGATCTCAGGTGCTGATTCTGGACCTGAATGTGAACTTTTCTGTACGCAGTGCTTTAAAGGGTTCAATATTGCCATATCAATGGAATCCAAAACGGCAGGCACGCATGGGTATATTGCCTTTTGGCGGTAAGGCAATAGATATTCGCTGGTATGAGATTGATCCCTGTTTTATTTTTCATACCGTGAATGCTTATGAGCTGGATTCTGGTGATGTGGTTATGGATGCGGTGGTGCACTCCAAAGCATTGGTCAGTTCGATTCAGGGACCGATTGAAGATCAGGATATTCGGCTAGAACGATTCATTTTTGAACACGGTACTGGAAAAGTGGTTCGGACGATATTATCCGAGATGAAACAGGAATTCCCACGGATTAATGAAGCTTATACAGGTCGGCCTTATCGCTATGTCTACACTATTTCCTTTGGCGAGTTTGATGATCCTTCTCATGTCAGCAGCAATACTCTTTTGAGTCATGATGTGGAAACTGGCAATTCAGAAAGCTATTCTTTTGGAGAAAACTGGGTAACAGGAGAGGTGATATTCGTCGCACGGGAAGGTGCTCAAGCTGAAAATGATGGCTGGCTGATGTCTTATGTTCATGCTTTAGATGGACGCCCATCCAAAGTGGTGATTCTGGATGCACAGCATATGGCTGAAGGGCCGATTACAACCATTCATTTACCAATACGTGTACCCGTCGGGTTTCATTGTAACTGGATTGATTATCGGAAATTGAGAACAATATGAGCTTGAGTTGTTTACAGATAGCTATATAAGCAGAAGTCTACCTGAAATCAAGCGGGCTTTATCATAGGCTTACAATTGAAATTCAATTCCAGAATTCTTGATATTTTGAGACCCAATACAATTTGGTTTTTATGTCGTAGCTACCATCGGGATTCAGGGAAATGAGGTAGTGGATCTCTTTGCCTCGACTGCGATTACCTTTACCTTTAGGAACTTGATACTTATATTTTTCCACTTGTTGAGGGGGAGTTAATATGATGCGTTTCCATGCTGTGGCTGGAATTTTCTCTATACCCTCCTGTTCTGCATTCATTATCGCTAGTCTTTTTTTTGCTGCCTCTTCGCCATTAGCGTAACGTAGTTCTTCAGGAACACCATATCCTTTTTTTATTTGCTCTTCATAAGTCAACCAAGGGGCATATTCAATAATAATTTGTTCAGGCACATAACCTTGAGGGGGATACCTTACAGCGACTATAGGATGTAATATATTTTTGTTTTTTTATCGCATCTGGAGTCATCGTCAGGTTACTACATTCAGGCCATTTGTTTCTATAAACCACATCCTGTCCTTTTAAGTGATCATTTATCTGAAATGATATTGAATTTTTCATTGGCATAGTTGAACAGCCTGATAGGATTAGACTAATAGTTGAGCTTATTAAAAGCATTATTTTTTTCATTGTGCTTCAACCCCTGTTGCTGCTTTAAATGTTAATGCTGTCCCGTAATTGGCTTTGATCCAGTTAAAATGATTTATTATTTGAATTAAACAGATGATTATTTTTTAATTATAAAAGATATCTATTATTTTTAAATAACCTGAATCTCGGATAAGAAATTGACTTGAAAAATAAGAGGACTAGAGCCATCAGTTGAGTTACCACACCAAACTTAAAGCTCTCGTCCTGATGTTCAATAGTACTGAATTATTCTGCATAATTGATGATTTCTTTCTTAAATTTGAAGCAACTTATTGGACATTTCTCAAACAAAGTTGTCATGCTGTAAGAATTCGAACTGCCCCAACTGACTATCTCTGAAATTAGTTTTATCGCCATTTGGTATAAATGCTCTCATTTCAACAATTTCAAAGCATTTTTCACATGGTTAAAGGAAGATAAAAGCGCTTTATTTAATAGCTTACCCTGTTACCAACGGATGATTCACCTCATTAATATGCATCAGTTGACACTACATGCTTTACATGTAGCCTTAATGAAAGGTCAACGGAGCCAATATTTATGGGTTGATTCAACCACTTTACCTGTCTGTAAAAACCAACGGATTCAACGCCATAAATCATTATCTAAAATTGCTTCTCGTGGTAAAAGCTTAATGGGCTGGTTCTACGGCTGTAAATTACATGTTGTGATGAATCAACTTGGAGAAATAGTTTGTTCAGCATTATCCAATGGGCATGTGGCTGACATAAAAATGGTTGAGCATTTGGTTGAGGGCTTAGAAGCAAAGCTCTATGCAGATCGTGGTTATATCAGCCAAGAACTAAAAAGTAGATTGAAAGATCAAGGTATTGATTTAATTACTTATCATCGGAAGAATATGCAGGCTATTCAACTCTGTACATCAGATGAATATCACCTAAGGCAACGCAATAAAATAGAAACATTATTCAGCTTATTGAAAGGGCAATACAATTTGGTGACAAGTAAAGCTAGAAGTGTGGCAGGCTTTTTAAGTGGGACTTATGCATCGTTATGTGCATACCAACTCACTCATCAAAATAAGCTAACAATTCAAATTATGACGTCATTGGCTTAAACAGGATTCGGGTTATGTATAGTTTTTAGCGCATAAAGAGTGAATTATGTGACATCCATGTCACAAGATATCTATCAGATTTAAGGTATTTAATTTCTATAGATGTGAAGCTTAAACCTTCTGAATAAACAGTTCACGATCAAAACGGTACTGCGGGAAGAATACTCCATCTTCGGCACGTTCACCCGCACCAATTACCATGACCGGATACTGTTCATCATTTAATTTCAGAATTTCACGGACCATCGGCTCATCAAAACCTTCCATCATACAGCTGTCAAAACCATAGGCTCGCAAGGCTAAAACCAGATTTTCACAAGCAAGCGCCGTCGTTTTGGTTGCCCAGAGTTTCGCATCAGCCGGACTGAAAGCAGACACTGGCATTTGTTTATCCAGTGTACGGGCAACTTTGAAAGCCACTTTCTTAAAGTTACCAAAAGCATTCAGATAACCAGTCTTATAGTTGTAAGGAATATATTTATAGTATTTCTTAATCGCGGGCGGTGCTTCAGGAAATGGAAATTCATTCACATTACGTTTCGCCATTTCATCAATACGGTCGGTACGTGCGATACAGACAATTAGCTCAGAAGCTGTTTTGGCTGCCAGTTGACTCATACAGGCTTTGACCAGACGTTTTTTCTTGCCCGGATTTTGTACAACATAAAAAGTCCAAGGCTGCAAGTTCGATGAATTTGGTGCCAACAATGCCAGATCTAGACAGGCATCCAGAATTTCGACAGGAATTGGCTTTTTGGTAAATTTACGCACCGAACGTCGGCTTTCAATCACCTTACGAAAATTATCTATATCTATATCTTGAGGTGCAGGTTCGTAATAACGTTTCTTTTCTGGATTTGAACTATCTGTTGTTTGGGAAGAGGTTTGGGAGTTTTGATTTGGCATATTTCAGATTCTTGGAAAAATAAAAGATTGAGGCAGTCTAAACTACCTCATTGAACTCATAAGTTTGAAAATTAGTTGAATTGTGTGAAATCAGGTTTACGTTTTTGCATAAACGCTTGAACCGCTTCCAGCATTTCTGGCGAGCCTACACGCTGCATGAAAATTTCTGCTTCATGGTCAATCCATTCCACAATTTCATTCACATTGTGTTTCATCAAAGCTTTAGATTGCACCAGAGATGCTAATGGCAGGGCAGAGAGCTGGGCAGCTTGTGCTGCTGCTTTAGTGTAAACATCTTCTTCAATGCTATTCACCAGACCTGCGTCGAGTGCTTTTTCACTATTGAATTTTTGCGCAGTCAGCAATAATTCGGCGGCTTTATGATAACCCGCCTGCTGAATCAACAGCTTGCTTGAAGCGCCTTCAGGCGATAGACCCAGACTGACAAATGGAATCTGGAACAGAGCAGTATTGTCACTATAGACCAGATCACAATGCAATAAGATCGTCACACCAATACCGATTGCAACACCACGCACGGCTGCAATCAAAGGCTTGGAAAATTTTGCAGCAGACTTGAGTAAAATAAACGGCGGACCTTCAGCAGCGGGTGCCTGACCTTTCTTCGCGGCAGATTTCATAAAATCCTGCATGTCATTGCCCGCACTAAAGTCTGCATCCTGACCACGCAATACAACTACACGAACTTCAGGTGCCTGATCTGCTTCATCTAAAGCTTTCGCAATCCAGAGATAAAGCTCACTATATAACGCATTTTTCGCTTCCGGGCGATTGATGGCTAAAGTGAGTACACCATGTTCTAAATTCGCATTCAAATGCTCATGAGGTTGTTGAATACAGCTCAGTGTCATCGTACTATCCTTGCTTTAAAACTTAATTTGATTTTATGGGAATGATTATGTCGCATATTTATTGGGGCAGCACAACTCATGAGTCATAAAAAACTGATCCCTTATGAACTATACATTTGATTATCTGGTTTTCATTGGCCGTTTTCAGCCTTTTCATCTGGCACACATGCAAACTATTAATATTGCCCTGCAGCACAGTCAACATGTGATTTTGGCTCTCGGTTCTGCGCAAAATGAACGCAATATCAAGAATCCATTTTTGGCTTCGGAGCGTGAAGCCATGATCCTGTCAAATTTCAGTCCTGAAGATCAAGCTCGGATCAAATTCGTAGAAGTCATAGATGTTTATAATGATGAAAAATGGCAGAAACTAGTGAAATCGCTGGTGAATCAGGTCATTGAACCGGATGCCAAAGTTGGGCTGATTGGGCACTTTAAAGATGATTCTTCTTATTATTTAAAGTTTTTCCCAGAATGGGAAATGGTTGAACTTGACAGCCTGGAAGATGCCTTATCCGCCACGCCGATGCGTGAAGCTTATTATCGTGGCGAAATTCAACGAGATAAATTTCCACAAGGCACGATTGATTTTCTAGAAAATTTCCAACAAACCACGATCTATCAGCAACTCAGTGAAAAATTCGCCCAGAATGATAAAACCAATCTGCTTTAAAAGTATCAGGTTGTTATGGGTTGATTCATGGTCGTTTGAGCATGTTGTTTCAAACATTCCCCAAGGATTTCTAGACCAGGAGACTGTTCTTTCCAGTGATGCCAATACAAGGGCACTTCAATTCGCATCTCACTTGAAAGTTCAAGCAGTTCACCTGACTCCAGCAAATTCCTAGTTTGATAGTCCGGCAGCCAGCCATAGCCTAGACCCATGACAATCGCATCAAAAAATGCATGGGTCGATGGAATAAAAAAGTGAGGATATTGAGCAAGGTTCAGGCCAAATTCGTGCTGAATAAATTGGGTATGGAGTTGGTCTTTTTCATTAAAAATAATGGCAGGGGCAAGGCGTAGCGCATCCCGATGTACGCCTTGATGAAACCAGTTTCGGGAAAATTCAGGCGTAGCAACGAGACGGTATTGCATCTGTCCGATCAATTCTGCCCGGCAACCTTTCATTGCCTTGGCTTCAGTACTCAAACAGGCATTGACGAGACCTGCTTCTAACAGATGATGAGTCTGTGATTGATCATCCACCTGAAAATGCAACACAATTTTATGCTGGATCAGCTGGGCTTGTAAGGTTGGTAATAGCCAGGTCGCGAGCGAATCAGCATTGGTGGCAATATTCAGACAATAGAAACCTTCCTGTTGCAATTGTCCACCCAAATCCTGCATCAGATTCTGTTCTAGCAAACGTTGATGCTGTAAATAATGCAATAAGGTTTGTCCGGATTGAGTCACACGGCAAGGCCGATCTCTCACCAGAAGCAATTGTCCCAATTTTTTTTCCAGACTTTGAACACGAAGGGTCACTGCCGAGGCAGTAATATTTAGCTGCTCGGCAGCAAGATCGAAACTTCCCGTTTTTGCAACTGCGTAAAAAGCATCACATTGTTTTGCATTCAGCATATCTGTTATCTAAAAATAATTTAGTTAAATTGATATTAACTTAGTTTTAATTAATCGCACTCATTTTTTTGCATAATTCATTTATTCAAAAAAAGGGGAATGTGATGTTCAGTTATATGATGAGTGGTTTTGCTGTGGGAATGAGCCTGATTGTCAGTATCGGTGCACAGAATGCTTTTGTATTAAAGCAAGGTTTAAAACAGCAGCATGTGTTCTGGGTCTGTGTGATTTGTGCCTTGTCTGATTCCATTTTAATTCTGCTTGGCGTACTGGGCTTTGCGCGCGTTATTGAACATTATCCGGATATTGTTATATTTTCTAAATATATTGGCGCAGGATTCCTGTTTTATTATGGTTTACGCCATGCGATCAGCGCATTTAAATCAACAGAGGTTTTGGCACCAAGTGATCAGCTAATAGAGCATTTTCTACAAGTACTGATGATCTGCTTGGCTTTTACCTGGCTAAATCCGCATGTTTACTTAGACACAGTCATATTGATTGGATCAATTTCAACCCAATACGCCTTAGGAAAATGGTGGTTTGCTTTAGGTGCTATCTGTGCTTCCTGGTTTTTCTTCTTTAGTTTGGGATATGGGGCAAAGATACTGACGCCTTGGTTCCAACATCCAAAAGCATGGAAAATACTGGATGCTATTATTGCCTGTACTATGTGGGGCGTCGCAGTGTCATTAATCCTCAGTATTTGATTCAGGCTACGAAAGTCGATAAATCGGTTAAGAGTTGTCTAAGCGTTTTATTTTAGATAGTGATCGAGAATAGGCAGCGCAGAACACAACTCTTTTCAGTGCTGCAAGTATGGATATTTCAATCTATATTGAGCTTAAAATCAACGATCTGTCTTATATAAAAAATTTATAAAATCAGAATTTTATAAGATGACACCAGTCTCCTGCTAGCTTAGCAGGACCACTTATTAGAGAAAAATCAGCGCAAGTATTTTGTCCGTTAGTCATGAATGATTTTACAAAAACTTCAATAAACTGGTATAAAAATAACGAAAACCTGTTCGCTCAAAAAACAAGAAAATTTAGTTTCAGATTAAGCCGTGTACTTAAATCCGATCAATAAGAAATTAAACAAGGTGGATTTAAAATTGAAAACAATAATAAAAACTGGGCTCCTTAGCCTAGCGATCTGTTTAGCTTTGACCAGTTCGTCTTTTGCAAGATCATGGACCTTAACTCCCAAAAGTGATGTCGGTTTTGAGATTAAGTCGATGGGTCTTACTGTAGTTAAAGCCAAGTTCAATCAGGTTCAATCCACGATGCAGTTTGACGCTAAAGCACCGCAAAATGCCTCCACCCATCTGGTCATGGATGTTGAAAGTTTAAGCTTCAGTAAGCCGCTATTTAAACATATGATTTTGGGCGAAGACCTGTTTTATGTAGAAAAATATAAGACTGTAATTTTTAAAAGTATCCAGTTTAAAGACCTGGGTAATGGCAAATACAATGTTTTAGGTCATTTAACCCTGCGTGGTGTGACCAAGTCTGTGATTTTCGAAACAACCTTTAAACCCAGTATGTCGAATGCCAACCTGCTTGATGTTCAGGCATCTGCCGTGATTAACCGTAGGGATTTTGGTATGAAAAAAGGAATTGCCGGGGTAGGAGATAAAGTGAATCTTCATCTTTCGGGACAGTGCGAAATGAACTAGAGTAAATATAAAATACTTGATGATATGACATTTATTGTAAAAAAGCCCGAATATTTCGAGCTTTTGTCTATACGGTAAGCATGCAATTAAGCAGCTTGCAAAGCTTTTAAATCTTCCAGAACTTGTTCTGCGTGACCTGCTGCTTTGACCTTACGGTATTCTTTGACCAGTTGGCCGTTATAGAAAATAAAAGTTGAACGCTCAATGCCCATCACTTGTTTGCCATACATGTTCTTTTTTTTAATCACATCAAAATGATGACACAAAATTTCTTCTTTATCGCTGATCAGATTGATACTCAAATTCTGCTTTTCAGTAAAGTTCTGATGAGCTTTTACCGAATCACGGGATACGCCAAGAATTGTGGTGTTTAAAGCATCGAACTGATCTTTTAAACAGGAAAATCCGACTGCCTGAGTTGTGCAGCCCGGTGTAGAATCTTTAGGATAAAAATAAATCACCAGCCATTCTGTATTTAACTGGGTTAAATTGATTTCGCCTGTGGTCGCAGGAAAATTCTGGTCAAGCAAACTAATTTCAGACATAAAAACTCCTGTTTTCTCTAAATTTTTTCAAAAAAAATAAGCCACATTATAGTGGCTTATTTTATCAAAGAATAATCAGATATTATTTCTTTGGTGCCGCTTGGGCTGATTTCATTGCTTCTTCAGTCAAAGTTTTCAGTTTGCCTGTTAACTGTGGACCAAAGCATGCTTGAAGATCTTTATTCTGCTTCTGTACAAAAGCTAAAGTGCCTGGGCTTTTCTTCTGGTTAATGGTGCTTTGAATTTCCCATTTTTGTGCATTGGTTAATTTTCCATCTGCTTCAATAGCACAACCACAATATTTGCTGACTTCAGCAGCCGTCAATTTTTTACTTTTGCCAGTTTCATTTTTACAAACATTGATCAATGCAGATTTTACATTGGTGCTTTTATAAGCTTGTTGTAATTTGTCATCAGCCGCTTGAGCCGTAGTTGCGAACATAGCAGCAGCTGAAACAATTGCTGAAAGCACGATGCTTGATTTTAAATTCTTCATAAACTCTACCTTGTTATTACGGTATATAACGTGTCGGGTCTTCAACACCTGCGTCCGCAAAACCCTGTTTACGTAAACGACAACTGTCGCATTTGCCACAGGCACGTCCTTGGTCATCTGCTTGATAGCATGACACCGTTTGACTGTAGTCTACGCCATGTTCAATACCTAAGCGAATAATATTTGCTTTGGATAAATGTAACAAAGGTGTTTCAAATTTGAGCGCCTGACCCTCTACGCCAACCTTGGTCGCAAGGCGTGCCATGTTGGCAAATGCCTCGATAAATTCCGGACGGCAATCCGGATAACCGGAGTAATCAACTGCATTAATTCCGATAACAATCGCTTCAGCTTCGAACACTTCAGCTGCCGCGAGCGCATAAGACAGGAAGATGGTATTACGTGCCGGAACATAGGTAATCGGAATGCCAGCCTGTTCATGGTCGGGCACCTCAATACTATGATCGGTAAGGGCTGAGCCACCCAGATTACCCAGATCAATATTGATCACTCGATGTTCCACACCCGCACGTTGCGTTAAAGCCTTTGCTGCATCCAGCTCGGTGGTTGAACGCTGACCATATCGAAAACTGAGTGCGATACATTCATAGCGTGCCTGCGCCCAAGCCAGACATGTTGTTGAGTCTAATCCGCCAGATAACAGTACAATGGCACGAGGGCGCATAAGCTGATTCTCCAAAAAAATACTTTACAAAAAATTAACGACCAGTTTCATCATTCCATAACAACTTGTGCAGCTGTAACTGGAAACGAACAGGGAGATGGTCTTCTAAAATCCACTGAGCCAAATCACGTGCCAGTGGGGGTAAACAAACCGCACCTTTTTCGACCGCAAATGCAGGCGAAAACCAAACTGTACTCACTTTGTCTTGAAGTTGGTACTGTTCAAGCTGCTGTTTTGACCATTCATAATCTTCACGATTGCATATCACAAACTTGATTTGATCATGTGCAGTTAAATGATCGAGATTAGAAAGCAAATTTCGTGCAACTTCACCTGAAGTTGGTGTTTTTAAATCTAAAACTTTGGAAACACGTGAATCCACTTTGGACACATCTAAAGCGCCACTGGTTTCAAGTGAAACCTGACATCCTAAATCTGCAAGTCGCTGCATCAGGGGTAGGGCATTTGGTTGTGCCAGTGGTTCACCACCGGTCACACAGACATAAGGGGTTTTAAAATCTAGCGTGGTCTGGATAATATCGTCCAGAGACTGACGCTCACCGCCTTCAAAGGAATAGGTGGTATCACAATAGCTACAACGTAATGGACAACCGGTTAAACGGATAAATACCGTTGGCAGTCCTGCGGCATTGGCTTCACCTTGCAATGAATAGAAAATCTCCGTAATGCGTAAACCCGCAGACGGATCAGAGACAGGAATTGCGGAAGATCGAAGCGTATTCATAACAAAACTAACCAATGAGAAATAAATAACCGGGTATAAAAATAAAAATCCCTACGATTATTACTAATCGTAGAGACGAGGAGCAGTTGAAGCTCCGAGGAACACAAATGTGTCCTCTAAGTTAAGACATTTTAGTCTTCGCGTAATAGATCGTTCAGACTTGTTTTAGAACGAGTTTGTGCATCAACTTTTTTCACGATAATGGCAGCATACAAGCTATAAGTACCGCATTTAGATGGAAGGCTACCTGCAACAACGACAGAACCTGCTGGTACGCGACCATAATGAATTTCGCCAGTGGCACGGTCATAAATCTTGGTCGATTGACCAATGAATACGCCCATTGAAATCACAGAACCTTCTTCAACGATTACGCCTTCCACAATTTCAGAACGTGCACCGATAAAGCAGTTATCTTCAATAATGGTTGGATTCGCTTGAAGCGGTTCAAGCACACCACCAATACCTACACCACCTGACAAGTGAACATTTTTACCAATTTGCGCACATGAACCTACAGTTGCCCAAGTATCAACCATCGTGCCTTCATCTACATAAGCACCGATGTTGACATAAGAAGGCATCAAGATCACGCCTTTGGCTTGGAAAGAACCTTTACGTGCGACAGCAGGTGGTACGACGCGTACGCCAGCAGCCTTGAATTGTTCTTCAGTCCAGCCTGAGAATTTAGTCTCTACTTTGTCATAGAAACGAAGATCACAGGCTTCCATTGGTTTGTTGTCGTTTAATTTAAATGATAACAATACCGCTTTTTTAATCCATTGATGAACAACCCATTCACCATCGATTTTTTCAGCAACACGTAAAGTACCATTGTCTAGACCAGCAATTACTTCCTCAACTGCTTGACGGATTTCAGCAGAGCAATCTGCAGCTGTAAAATTCGCACGGTCTTCAAACGCTTGTTCAATGATTGTTGAAAGCTGCGACATGATCTTCCTTCCAGAAAAAATTTTTCTAGATTTTACACTATATTGCAGGAAAAATAGTTGAAAGCACTAAAAATAGATGAAAAATAACCAAAAGTGTAGAAAGCGTGAAATTATTAAAGTGATAAGTATACTTTTTCATTATGTTGAAATGTAGGAGAAGTGTTAGAAAACACTTGGTTCTCAACAAGAAAAATTAATTTGTATCAAAAAATAACAAAAGATGAGCAAAATGCGAATAAAAAATATTTTTTAAGTCCTTTATATTGAGCCTATCACGAATAACTAATGATCAAAATAAGTTCTTTTGAGGAGAGAAATAATGAAATCTTTACATAACATTTTAGCAGTATCGGTTTTAGCTTTAGCAGCGAGCTCTGCGATGGCTGCTGATGAAACAATCGTAACAGATGAAGGTGTGGCATCTTTTTCTTTCTTTAAACCCGCAGCTGTTCGTGCTGAAGTCGGTACTACCGGTTATGGTGGTGCACTTTCATGGAACGTGAACCCATATGTCGGCGTGACTTTAGGCTATAACGGTGGTGATATTTCCTGGTCTGATGACTTGTCAATCAATGGTTCTAAATATGACCTGGATATGGACAATAACCTGACCTATTTAAACGCTGAGATTCGTCCTTGGGCGAACTGGTTCTATATGGCGGCAGGTGTAGCATATATTGACAATGATTATAAAATTGATCGTCGAGTTGGTAATAATGAAACTTTTTCTGTAAATGGTATTGAATTCCGTGCTGATGGAGAGGCGCGTATTAATGGTGATCTATCATATAAAAACAATCTCGCACCTTATGTAGGGATTGGCTTCTCACCAGCCATTACCAACCGTTGGGGCGTATTCGGTGAGATTGGTGCCTATTATAATGGCAACCCAACAGTTAACTTAACTCCAAGTGGATCAGCTACTCCTAATACTCCAGGGGTTACTGCTGACTTTGCGCAACAAGTTGGTTTTGAGGAAGACAATATTCGTAACGATAATGAATACGAATGGCTACCAGTAGCGAAACTGGGTGTAAGCTTCCGCTTTTAAGCTTTAGCTGCATAAAAAAAACGAGCTTCGGCTCGTTTTTTTATGCATTGTAATGAGCATTTTAAAAGTGATAACCCAGTTTTAAGCCCACGATCCAGGCACTATTATCTGCAACAGCGGATAAACCTGCAATCTGTGGCGTAATAGGTTCGGATGAGGAAATTTCAGGTTTTTGAAACTTTAAATAATATAGTCCTGTAGCAATATCCCAGTGTTTTCGAAAATTCTGAAAATAGCCCAAACCCACCCCCCAATAACCATCACTCGGATTCAAGGTAGAAGCTGGATTTCCCGTACCAGAATCCCATAATAGTTCAATAAAATTAATACCAAAGGATGGCCATTGATGTGCCAGACCAATTTTGGCAGACCATTGATCCTCCCGATAATCAATCATCCTGAATGATTTTAATTCTGGGAATTCTAAGGCCGCATAGTCAATCACTGCACCGAATTTAGGCGGCTGAATGACAAAATTTTGCCAGTTCGACCAACGCAGTGTGCCATAGAGCGCATTTTGATCAGTTAAAGCTGTCTGAAAATCCAGATTTACTGACTGAGGAGTTTGAATTTCTGTATAAGGTGCTGGAGTTGTACCTACAACAATCGATTCAGTGGTTTTATTGTGATGAGTGATTGCAGAACGATAGGTCAGTGCGGTTCTAAAAAAATATTCTGGAATCTGATAACTAATTCCTGCAAGCCAGCCCCAAGCGGGATCTCGTTCAAATGTGGCCCTATAACCATTGAATATATAAAATGTCTGCCCGGATAAATATAAATTTCCCTCTAAGCTTTGATAACTTAGCCCTGTATAAAAATTCCAGTTATCGTCTGGTTGAAAGCCAATTAATGAGGTCAAATTATGGCTCTTAAACTGAATGGTAGCAGCCTCAATTGGAAGTGTTGCACCTGCAAAAACAGGATCATAATGATAAGCGATATCTATAGAATAAGGCTGATCGTAAATCAGTCCCCACGACATTTGAGGATTCAATTGGACTTTTAATGCGGCATTGGAAACCCATTCGCTATGGGTAAGATTTCCTGTAGAAAAATCAGTGATGCCTAATTGTTGCAGCTCTTCGGTATGTTGTACCTGACCGCTGATATCAGGGCGAACCCAGGCCAATGAAACTTCAGCATAATGATTTTTTCAAAAAACGATTGAATGCTTTGGTTAGATTGTTCAAACGCTGCTGCATAACCTGACCCGGAGAAAAACAAGCCCATGGAGAAAAGAGCAAATTTATGATTGATCATCTTGGTATAATTGAATTTATTATGCACGTGATTATGCTTGATATTTATATTCTTTATCCACTCAAAAAATAAAAAAGAGGCCATGTAGCCTCTTTGATTAAAAACTTAAAATAGTGCACTTTATTCGTCTGGATAGGCGACTTTTTTCAGTGCCTTAATATCTGCGTCTGGTGAGCAGAGAGAAATAAACTCATAACCATAACCGCGTAATAAATGACCTTTACGTACTGCAATCCAGGTGGTATTTACGCCGAAAATATCGGTTTTAATCTGCTTTAAGCGGTAATCACGCTCCGGGTCATAGGCCACATCGTTGACAATGCCGACACCCATATTCATTTCTACATAGGTCTTGATGACATCGGCATCAAGTGCGGACATCACAATATCCACATCAAAACCAGCTTCTTCAAAGGCGGTATCAATCTTGGAGCGACCGGTAAGACCACCGTGATAGGTAATAATCGGGTAGTGCGCCAGATCTTCGATCAGCACGTGTTCCTTACTTGCCAGTGGATGATTTTGGGGGGTAATAATACTGTGTTGCCAGTTATAGTAAGGCACGCTGGCCAGATTATCTTCAGTGGTGAGTGCTTCGGTCGCAATACCGATATCGGCTTGACCTTGCAGTAACATTTCCGTGATTTCAACCGGGCTGGCCTGTTGCAAAATCAAATGAACTTTAGGGAATTCTTTTTTGAATTGGCTGACAATTGGTGGCAACACATAACGCGCCTGGGTATGCGTCGTGGCAATGGTCAATGTGCCTTCATCGACTTTATTGAAATCATCGGCCAGACGTTTGATATTGTCGGCATCGACCAGCATGCGTTCCACAATGCCTAAAAGTGCCTGACCTGGTTCGGTTAAGCCCAGTAGACGTTTACCTTTACGGATAAATAACTGCACCCCCAGTTCATCTTCCAGATCTTTAATATGCTTACTTACCCCGGACTGTGAAGTATAAAGCGCAGCAGAAGCTTCAGTTAAATTAAAGTTTTGTCTAACCGTTTCTCGTATAATTCTTAATTGTTGGAAATTCATAATTCTCTTACCCTAGAAGAGGATGGGGCATTTTAAAGCCCCATCTTTTGATCTTAAGCGACCTGGTTTTCAAATAAATGCAAATTCACCGCACTTAACCAAACAGTTTGATTTGGGCGGAATTGATGCGCTCTCGCTTCATCAGGCGTCAGTAAAATTTCAATCAGATTGCCTTGACGGTCATTTAGCTCAGCAACTACTTTACCCGCGATCCATAATTCACGAATGAAGGTCGCCTGAATGGCATTGTCGTGTGGCTGTGCATGAATGCGTAGTTCATCTGGACGTGCGAATAAAATCACTTCACCTTGAGCGGCATTTTTTGCACCCTCGAATTGAATACGGTCTTCACCGAGCTGGATGATGCCTGCATTGTTTTGACCTTCAAAACGATTCGCCTGACCTAAGAAGTCGAATACAAATGGGGTTTTCGGTGTTTCATAGACTTCACGTGGTGAACCAATTTGTTCAACATTGCCCTTGTTCATCACCACGATTTGATCTGCAACTTCAAGCGCTTCTTCCTGATCGTGTGTTACGAAAATAGAAGTAATATGCAATTCGTCATGCAGGGTGCGTAACCAGCGACGCAGCTCCTTACGGACTTTGGCATCCAGTGCACCGAAAGGTTCATCCAGTAACAATACGCGCGGTTCAACTGCCAAAGCACGTGCCAAGGCAATACGCTGGCGCTGACCACCAGAAAGTTGAGCTGGATATCGGTCAGCCAGGAAACCAAGCTGAACCAAGTCGAGCAAACGAGTCACACGTTTCTTGATTTCTGCTTCCGATGGACGGGTTTTACGCGGACGAACACGCAAACCAAAGGCAATATTGTCAAATACCGTCATATGGCGGAATAGGGCATAGTGCTGGAATACAAAGCCAACTTCACGCTCACGCACATGTACATTGGTGGCATCCTGACCTTCTAAAATCACCTGACCGCCATCCGCAGATTCCAGACCGGCAATAATCCGTAGCAAAGTGGTTTTACCACAGCCGGATGGGCCAAGAAGTGCGACCAGTTGACCATCTGGGAAATCCAGCGAGATATTTTTAAGTGCATGGAATGCACCAAAGTGTTTTTCAATATTTTGTACTTGAATACTCATGTGGGCATTCCTTAAGAAACTGTTGAATCTTCATTACGTTTGTCTTGTTTTTCCTGGCGCAGTTCCACCCATGTTTTTAAAATCAGGGTCACAATTGCGAGGAGAGCCAGAAGCGAAGACACGGCAAACGCAGCACTAAAGGTATATTCGTTATAAAGAATTTCGACGTGTAGCGGCAAGGTATTGGTTTCACCACGGATATGGCCGGAAACCACCGACACCGCACCAAATTCACCCATGGCCCGCGCATTACACAGAATCACGCCATAGATCAGACCCCATTTGATATTGGGCAGGGTCACTTTCCAGAAAGTCTGCCAGCCAGATGCACCGAGTACAATCGCAGCTTCTTCTTCTTCGGTTCCTTGTGCTTCCATTAACGGAATTAGCTCACGCGCAACAAAAGGTACCGTAATAAAGATAGTCGCTAGGACAATCGCAGGCACTGCATAAAGGATCTTGATATCGTGATCCATCAGCCAAGAACCCATCCAGCCTTGGGTACCGAAAATCAGCACCAGCATCATACCCGCGATCACAGGTGAAACCGAGAAAGGGAGATCAATAATGGTGGTCAGGAATGATTTCCCCGGAAAGTTGAACTTCGCTACAGACCAGGCTGCCGCAACACCAAATACGACGTTGAGCGGTACTGCGATTGCAGCCGTCAGCAAGGTAAGTTTTACTGCCGACAGAGTATCCGGATGCACCAGCGCTTGGGTATAAACGCCAACCCCTTGTTTAAAGGCTTCAACAAAAACCAGAATCAAGGGCAGAATCAGGCAGCTTAAAAAGAAGATTAAGGCAATAGTGAGCAGCGTATAACGTACCCAAGTTGGCTCACGGGTTGCATCACGGGATTGCAACTTTTCAGCCAGCGCATTGCTGTTGGTATTTAAACTCATCGCGCAGTTCTCCCGGTACGACGGCTGGCCCATGCTTGTAATAAGTTAATCAGGAATAGCATCACGAAGGAAATCAGTAGCATGACGACAGCAATCGTGGTTGCACCGGCATAGTCATATTCTTCTAGGCGAGAAATAATCATTAGCGGTGCAATTTCCGTTTCAAAAGGCTGGTTACCAGCAATAAAGATCACTGAACCATATTCACCGACACCACGGGCAAAGGCTAAAGCGAAGCCAGTGATCAGCGCAGGCAGCAGAATTGGGAAAATCACTTTGGTCACAATCTGAAAACGGTTGGCACCCAATGCAGATGCAGCTTCTTCCAGTTCGGTTTCCAGATCGCTAAGGACTGGCTGAACCGTACGCACTACAAAAGGCAGACCAATAAAGATCAATGCCAGTGTAATACCAATCGGGGTATAAGCGACTTGAATGCCAATCGGTTCTAAATATTGACCAATCCAGCCGGTCGGTGCATATAAAGAGGTCAGGGCAATACCCGCAACTGCGGTTGGCAAAGCAAAAGGCAAATCTACCAGAGCATCGACAATACGTTTGCCCGGAAAGCTGTAACGTACCAGACACCACGCCAGTAACAGGCCAAACACTACATTGACCAGTGCAGCGACAATGGCCGCGGTGAAACTTAACTGCAATGATTTCAAGATACGTTCAGAGCTCAGGATTTCCCATAAGCCATCCCAGCCAATGCCCAGTGATTTAATAAAAACAGCTGACAGTGGGATCAAAACGATTAATGACAAATACGCTAGGGTAAAGCCTAGAGAAAGACCAAATCCTGGCAGCACTCGGGATCGCTGCGACATGATTACTCCTCAAAAGAGAGAATGCTGATTAAAAATAACCAGCGAAATTAGAAAATAAATTTGGCACAAGCATAGTTTGCAGCGACTAAAATGCAAATTTAAAATAATACTTGCTCTCATCAGCTTTGCTGATATGCGGCATAGGGTTTTCTGAAATCAAATAGTGTTCAATTTCAGGAAAAGGGCCAAAACCAGAAGCGACATTGACATGACCGACTGCGCCCAGATTAATCGGTTTAATTTTCCAGGCTTGGGCCAGTATGTGCGCATCTTCAAAACTTAACCAAGGATCATTTTCACTGATCAATAATGTGGTGGGCACCTGAAGCTTGAGCTGTTGAAAATAGGTGCTGTAGTCAGTCTGACTGTCGCGCGCAAAACCATTTCCCCCAAACCGTGCCGGATTAGCCGGTGCCACCAATAGCAGATTTTTTACTTTTGCATTGAGTTCTGGATGTCGGGCAAGGGCCGCAATACTGGTCAGACAGCCAAAGCTGTGCGCAACAATCTGAACCTTTGCTGGAATAGCTTGCAGGGTTTTGACAAATTCTGCCACCCAGATATCCAGTACCGGATGATTCCAGTCCTTTTGCTGCACACGGGAGCATCGCATCAGTCGGTGCTGCAAGTAGGTTTGCCAGTGGTTATATTCACTGCCACCTACACCAGGGACGATAAGCGTATGAATCATGTCGATGCTCCTATATCAATCAGCCTGAATGATTATTTCGTACTGTTGGCTTTAACGATCTGGTCAAATACACCACTATTTTCAAAGTGAGCCTTTTGTACTTTGTTCCAGCCGCCAAATTCCTGATCAATTGTCACCAGTTTTAGTGGTTTGAACACATGCTTATATTTTTTTAAAGCGGCTTCACTACGTGGACGATAATAATGTTTGCCTGCCAGGTCTTGACCCAATGGCGAATACAGGAAGTTTAAATAACCCTGAGCCAAGTATTTGTTGCCTTTTTTATCAGCATTTTTTTCTACAATCGCCACCGGTGACTCAGCCAGAATCGACAGAGAAGGGGTAATAATTTCAAATTTGCCCGGCTGTTCTCGAAGGGCTAAATGCGCTTCGTTTTCCCAAGCGAGTAAAACATCCCCAATGCCACGTTCAGCAAAAGTTGTGGTTGAACCACGTGCTCCGGAATCCAAGACTTTAGTATTTTTATAAATTTTACGGACAAATTCTTGCGCAGTCTTATCGTTGCCGCCTGCCTGATGTTTGGCCCAAGCCCAAGCCGCCAGATAATTCCAGCGTGCACCGCCTGATGTTTTCGGGTTTGGGGTAATGATTGCTACGCCCGGTTTGACCAGATCACCCCAGTCCTTAATCTCTTTCGGATTGCCTTTACGCACCAGGAACACGATGGTTGAAGTATAAGGCGTCGAGTTTTGCGGCAATTTCTTTTGCCAGTCCGCAGGTAACAGTTTAGCTTTTTCTGCCAGCACATCAATATCGGCCGCCAGTGCCAACGTGACTACATCAGCATCCAGACCATCAATCACGGCACGTGCCTGTTTGCCTGAACCGCCATGCGATTGCTTGAAATTGATTTTTTGACCGGTACGGCTTTCCCAATATTTGCCAAAATTCTTATTTACATCTTCATACAGTTCACGGGTCGGATCATAGGATACATTGAGAAAATCACGTGCTGCTGCACCAAATGAGGTTGCCGAGATAACAGCTGCTAAAACCCCAAGTTTTAATGTGTTTGAAATGCTCATCTGGACTGAATCTCTGATATGTTCTGTAACATAAGCGCAGAATAAACTTATTCTTTATGCATAAAAAATAATTAAAAATGAATTTTATATGAAAAAAAGAGATAAATAAGCTCTTAAGTGTTTGAAATAAGAATGGCCTTATGAATAAAGGCCATAATGAACTGCATTTAAAGTATTATTTTGCGTGATTGGCTTTGACAATCTGATCAAACACACCGCCATTGTCAAAATGCTGTTTCTGAACCTTGGTCCAGCCACCAAATTCTTTATCAATGGTGACCAGTTTTAAGGACTTGAATACGGTACTGTATTGCTTTAATACATTCGCATTACGTGGACGGTAAAAGTTTTTCGCCGCCACAGTCTGTCCAGCAGGTGAATAGAGGTAATTTAAATAGGCTTTGGCCAGATGTTCATTACCATCTTTCTTGGCATTTTTTTCTACGATTGCCACGGGTGGTTCAGCCAGAATAGACAGAGAAGGAGTAATGATTTCAAATTTTCCCGGCTGTTCGCGGACGGCCAAATGTGCTTCATTTTCCCAAGCCAGTAATACATCCCCAATCCCGCGTTCAGCGAAAGTCGTGGTAGCACCACGTGCACCCGAATCCAGTACTTTGGTTTGTTTGTAGATTTGACGGACAAAGTCTTGTGCTTTGGCATCATTGCCACCTTTCTGGTGTTTGGCCCACGCCCAGGCAGCCAGATAATTCCAGCGTGCACCACCTGAAGTTTTTGGGTTCGGGGTAATAATGTCTACGCCTGGTTTAACCAGATCTCCCCAGTCTTTGATTCCTTTTGGATTGCCTTTACGGACCAGAAAGACAATCGTCGAGGTATAAGGCGTCGAGTTTTGCGGGAATTTCTTTTGCCAGTCTTTCGGTAGCAAACCACGTTCTGCAATTTCATCAATATCTGCTGCCAGTGCCAGTGTCACGACATCCGCATCCAGACCATCAATCACGGCACGGGCCTGTTTGCCTGAACCGCCATGTGACTGTTTATAGTTAATATCCTGACCGGTGGTTTTTTTCCAGTAAGCACTGAATTCTTTATTAAAGTTGTCGTACAATTCGCGAGTCGGGTCATAAGACACGTTCAGGAAATCTTTTGCTGAAACGCTTAAGGCGCTTGCTGAAAGTAGCGCTGCCAGTACCCCAATTTTTAATTTACGCGTGTTCATTTTTTGCCTCAAGTTTTTTAGCTTTTGTTAGATGAGGCAAGAATAGCTTGAGATTTTTTGCATAAAAAATAATTAAAAAAGAATTGGATGTGAGTAAAAAAGATATATAGGTGAAGCCTGAATCTGACTGCTCAATTTTTCATTTTAGAGGCTGCAAAATATGCTGTATTTAAAAAATGCCCAACAGGTCAGCCAGATAGATGTGCTGGATCGTGGCTTTCATTATGGTGATGGCTGTTTTACCACGGCCCGGATTCGGCATAACCGGATTGAATTATATGATCGTCATCTGGCACGTTTGCAAATCAGCAATCAAAAATTAAGCCTGAATGCCAATCTTGATCTGATTTCAGAAAGTTTACAGATTTTACGGCAGTCTGAACGTGAGCTGAATGGAACATTAAAGATTGTGCTGAGTCGTGGAATCGGTCAGCGCGGTTATAGCCTGCCGGATCATCCTGGAGATCTCTGGCTATTTTATTATCCTCAAGCCGTACAGGATTTTAAGTTTGAGCAGATTCAAAGTGGCATCTTACAGCAGGCATTAGGATTGACTATGCCGAGTCTGGTCGGACTAAAAACCTTAAACCGTCTGGAACAGGTTTTACTGAAACAGGAAGCCGATCAACGTGGCTGGCCTGAGGCCATGGTGACAGATGTACAGGGTGGTGTTGTCGAAGGGGTGAGCAGTAATTGTTTCATTCGTATAAACAATACATGGATTACGCCGGAACTTCGTTATAATGGCGTCTTCGGTGTCATGCGTGCAGAAATTCTACAACGTATGCAAGATCAGGGAATTAGCTGTCAGCAACGCTGTATCGATATGGATGAAATCAACCATATTCAGAGCCTGTTTTTCTGCAATGCACTCAGCCCGATGAAAATTGTCACGCAATTTGAGCAGCGCGCCTTGGATGGCGATGCTTGTATTGAACTTTTTAACCGTCTTCGATTAAATCAGATGTCTTAATATGTCAGCTTCCAAACCTAAAGCCAAAAAGAAAAATAAAGCGAGATTCTCCTCATCTTTCAAAGGAATTGCCTTAGTCCTGATGGGGATTGCTTTGATCTTGGCGTTGATCCTGAAAAGCAGTTTGTGGAAGGATTATCCTGTAGAAGGAAAAAAACAGCTGCTCGCGATTGAATCTGGTCAAACCTATTCCGGTTTTATTGATCGTCTGGCTAAAGAAAATCAGGTGAGTTTCCCGATCATTCTCAAACTGTATCAGCGCATCATGATTCATGACACTATGAAAGCGGGCGTGTATGAAGTGCGTCAGGGCATGAGCATCCGTCAGGTCTTGGAGATGATTTCCGATGCAGACAATGCCCAGATGAGCCGGATTCTGGTAATTGAAGGCACGACCTTTAAGCAACTGATTGATGCCCTGAAGAAAAATGATTTAGTCACCAAAGAAGTACTGCATCTGCCTACTGAGCAATTACTCAAAGAATTGAATATTCCGTTTTCACATCCTGAAGGGCTGTTTGCACCGGATACTTATTTCTTTGCCAAAGGTGAAACTGACCGTAAAATTCTGACCAATCTGTATCAGCGCCAGATGAAAGCACTGGATGAGGCGTGGGCGAAACGTGCAACTGATCTGCCGTATCAGAATAAATATGACGCGCTGATCATGGCCTCAATCATTGAAAAAGAGACCAGTGTGGATCGTGAATTGGAACAGGTTTCTGGGGTATTTGTACGCCGTTTAAAAATTGGCATGCGTTTACAGACCGATCCAACAGTGATTTATGGCATGGGTGACAGCTATAACGGCAATATTACTCGCAAGGATTTACGCACACCGACGCCGTATAACACCTATACCATTTCAGGTTTGCCGCCAACACCGATTGCCTTGCCAAGCAAGAAAGCCATTGAAGCAGCCATGCATCCGGATAATTCTGACAACCTGTATTTTGTCGCTACCGGTAATGGTGGGCATAAATTCACGAGCAATCTGAATGACCACAATAAAGCCGTACAGGAATATCTGACGATTTTACGCTCGAAAAATAAGGAATGAGTATGTTTATTAGCTTTGAAGGCACAGAAGGTGTAGGTAAAACCACGCTCATTCGTTCGATCTATGAAGATTTTATCGCACAGGGTAAAGATGTCATTTTGACTCGCGAACCGGGGGGAACACCAATGGCCGAGCAGATTCGCTCGCTGTTGCTGGCTGTAAACCATGAAGAAGCCATGGCGCATGATACCGAGCTGTTATTGATGTATGCAGCGCGTGCCCAGCATCTGGCACAAGTGATTCTGCCTGCATTAGCAGCCGGGAAAATTGTCCTGTGTGACCGTTTTAGCGATGCCAGCTTTGCCTATCAATGTGCAGGTCGGGGTCTCAGTGAAACAAAGTTGCAATTACTCAATGACCACTTTGTCGCACGCATGCCGGACATTACTTTCTGGTTAGAAGCGCCTATTGAATTGGGGATGAACCGAGCACGTGAACGTGGTGCGCTGGATCGCTTTGAACAGGAAAAAGTCACTTTCTTTGAGAAAGTGAGAGCGGGATATGAAACTTTATGGCAACGTCATCCTGAACGGATCAAACGTCTGGATGCAACTCAAACGCCTGAGCAGGTATTTGAGCAGGCCTTAAGTTATTTAAAATAAGCTTGGAATTAAAATACTTTTTATTTAATTTTTCTCTAGGTTTATCTATGAAGAATCTTCTATATTAAGGCTGATATAGAAGATTTTTTTAATAAGATGAAAACGACCAAAACAGAGATAGAACAATTTTTACAACAAGAATTTCCACAAAGCCTGGAGAAGTGCCGAATTGAGAAGGTTTCGCCGCGTGGAGCCACTCTGCTTTATCAGGTGAGATCAGAGGAATTGCGTCCAGGCGGCACAGTTTCTGGCCCAACCATGATGACCTTGGCGGATTTTGCTCTTTATGTCGCCATTCTGGGTGAAATTGGATTGGTCGGTTTGGCTGTCACGACCAATCTGAATATCAACTTCTTACGTAAACCTTCAGGTGGGACAGATATACGGGGAGAGTGTAAGCTGATCAAGGTCGGCAAGGCACTGATCGTGGGAGAAGTCTGGATTTATTCGATAGATCATGAAGAACCTGTGGCGCATGTGACCGGAACATATTCAATTCCACCACAACGTTAGATGTTTGAAAGTTAGATGACCACTCTAAATAGCCTAAGATACCTTTGAGCAGATAAAAATCTAAAAAGAAAAGGAGATATCACCCAAGGATGTTATCTCCATCCATTTTTAACAATTCACCAAAGGTGTTTCCACTTCAAAATTTGGTGGGACGAGGACAGTTTTGCGTAGTTCTGGTAGCAGCTCAGGATAATCCAGGGTGAAATGCAGACCGCGAGATTCTTTGCGGTGCATGGCGCAGCGCACAATCATCTCGGACACCAGCACCAGATTGCGCAGCTCGATCAGGTTTTTGCTGACCTGGTAATCCTGATAGTACTCGGTAATTTCTTTTTTTAGCATTTCAATACGATGCAAGGCACGTTCCAGACGCTTCGTCGTACGTACAATCCCGACATAGTTCCACATGGTTTGACGTAACTCGTCCCAGTTTTGCAGAATCACGACATCCTCATCCGGGTTGGTCACCTGAGAATCATCCCAAGCTGGTACTGCAGGAGTTGGCTGATCGGCCTTGAAATTTTTCTGAATGTGCTTGGCCGCACTCATACCATAGACAAAACATTCTAAAAGTGAGTTACTGGCCATTCGGTTAGCACCATGCAGACCGGTATAAGAGGTTTCCCCAATTGCATAGAGTCCGGCAATATCAGTCTGACTATTTTCATCAACTACGACACCACCGCAGGTGTAATGGGCTGCCGGAACGACTGGAATCATGTCTTTGGTAATATCGATCCCTAGTTCAAGCAAACGAGCGTATAGGGTAGGGAAGTGTTCTTTGACAAAGTTTTCATCTTTATGGGTGATGTCCAGCCAGACATGACGAATACCGAGACGCTTGATTTCGTAGTCGATGGCACGTGCCACAATATCACGCGGTGCGAGTTCAGCGCGTTCGTCAAAACGCAGCATAAAGCGTTCACCATCAGGCAGACGCAGATAAGCGCCTTCACCACGCATTGCTTCAGTGATCAGAAAAGAACGTGCTTGTGGATGATAAAGGCAGGTCGGATGGAACTGGTTAAATTCCATATTGGCGACCCGGCAGCCGGCACGATAAGCCATGGCAATACCATCACCCGTAGCAATATCCGGATTTGAGGTATATAAATAAGCTTTCATGGCACCGCCACAGGCTAGCGCGGTAAATGGTGCCAAGAAGGTATGCACTTTTTCAGTTTTTTCATCCAGTACATATAAACCCAGCGCGCGATTATCGCCGTCTAAACCGAGCTTTTGTGAACAGATCAGGTCAATCGCAATATAGTTTTCAAAGATTTTAATATTCTGTTTTTCTTGGGCACGTTGTACCAGAGTAGTGGAAATGGCACGACCCGTGGCATCGGCCGCATGAATAATTCGGCGCTGTGAATGACCACCTTCACGGGTAAGATGTAACTGTTCCTGTTCGTCGAGAGTAAATTGAACGCCGTGTTTCAGCAGGAAATCAACCGAGGGCTTACCGCCTTCTACCGTCTGTTTAACCGCATCCATTTCACACAGTTGCGCACCTGCAATCATAGTGTCATCAATATGCTGTTCAATCGAATCCATTTCATCCAGGACTGCGGCCACGCCGCCTTGCGCATAAAAGGTGCTGGCATCTGTCAGGGTAGATTTCGCCAAGACTGCAATATTAAAATGATCCGGGAGCGATAAGGCTAAACTTAAACCGGCACCGCCACTGCCCACAATAATGACGTCAAATTGATGGGTAAGGGATAAATTAGACATGTCCATCAGCTAATTTTAAAAAAAGTTTGGTAATAACAGCGCTTTTTTGTACAAAAGGCAAGCGTTGAAGTGCTCATTTATTGATGAAAAAAATTAATCAAAGCCTTAACTTAATGCTTTAATAGTGAGATATTGCCCAGAATAAAGTATTGAAACATATTATTACTTAAACTTTACAGTGTTTGTGATAAAACCTATTTACATAAATTTATCAACAATTTGAGTGAATAATTTATATGAAAATTCTAGACTTAAAAAAAGGATTATTTGCAGCGACCCTCACCATGAGTGCTGCACAGTTGCAGGCGGTCACGCCGGTTGATTTTTCAAATCTGGTCGAGCAGGTCAGTCCTGCAGTGGTCAGTGTCAATGTCGTTAAAAAAATGAGCGAAGAAGAGCTCTTACAACAACAAGTTCCGGAAATTCTGCGCCGCTTTTTTGGCAATCAGGTAATTATTCCGCAGCAGCGTATGCCGCAGGAAAAAACCGGTTATGGCAGTGCATTTTTTATCAGCAAGGATGGCTATCTGCTGACCAATCATCATGTGGTTGAGGATGCTTCCAAAGTTACCATTACCCTGAATGACCGTCGTGAAATTGATGCCACTGTTGTAGGGAGTGATGCACGAACTGACGTAGCTTTGCTTAAAGTTAATGGCTCGAATTTTCCAGAATTACGCACAGGAGATGTCGGACGCTTACGTGTTGGTGAGCCTGTTCTTGCCATTGGTTCGCCATTTGGCTTTGATTATTCTGCTTCTGCTGGAATTGTCAGTGCCAAAATGCGCAACATGATGGGTGAAACTGCAGTCCCTTTTATCCAGACCGATGTGGCTCTAAACCCAGGTAATTCCGGTGGCCCTCTGTTTAACCAGCGTGGTGAAGTGGTTGGAGTGAACTCACGGATCTTTAGTGGAACCGGTGGGTATATGGGTTTGTCCTTCTCGATTCCGATTGATGTGGCAATGGAAGTTGCAGATCAACTGAAGAAGAATGGTAAAGTGACCCGCTCTTATCTGGGCGTAAGTTTACAGGATATCGACCGTAACCTGGCCGAATCTTATAACCTGCCTAAACCAGAAGGTTCTCTGGTAACTCAGGTTGCACCAAACTCTCCGGCTGCACGTGCAGGTCTGCGTGCCAGTGATGTCATCTTGAAATACAACGGTACCCCAATTTCACGTACCAGTGAACTGTTGAACTATCTGAACCGTACTGCACCTCAGCAGCAGGTACAACTTGAAATCTTGCGTGATGATAAACGTCGTAGTATTGCAGCGACTTTAAGTGCGGCACCAGATGATACCCCGGCAAAAGCAGGCACACAGGCTCAACCAAACAAAGGACCAGTGATCGGAGTTTCAATTCGTGACTTAAGTCCAGCAGAGTTGGCGAGTCTGGAAATCAAAGGCGGTGTGGTGATTCAGGATGTACGTCCGGGTGGTATTGCAGCACAGGCACGAATCATGCCGAATGATGTGATCACTCAAATTAATAACCAGACAGTACTGAATTCAAATCAGTTTGTGCAGGAGGTGTCTGAACTGAAAAAGGGTAGCATCGCGCGCGTGACCTTGATTCGTCAGGGGCAGCTTGCGGTGGTCGGGATGCGTATCTCATAAAATTGCTAGATTTTTGTGAAAGACCGCTTGTATAAGCGGTTTTTTATTTTTTGCAATTTACCCCAGGGATAAATTCGGTAGACTCTATAGCCTTAAAATCATGGAAAGGATAACAGCAAAGTGAGTGGTATTTTTGATCTTTCTTTAAAGGTACAAGCCAAACATATTGATGGTTTGGGTCATGTGAACAATGTGGTCTATGTGCAATGGATGCAGGATGTCGCATCAGCTCATATTGAAAAACTGGGCTTGGGACTCAAGCAATATGTAGAGCTGAAACATGCCATGGTCGCAGTTGAACATCAGGTGCAATATCGCAAGGCAGCTTTTGAAGGAGACGAGATTATTCTGCGCACTTGGCTGAATGATATCAATGCCCTGTATTCCTTTAGACAATACGCATTTTATCGACCACAGGATCAAACCCTGTTATTTACCGGAAGTACGCAATGGGCCTGTATTGAAATGGCCACAGGGCGCCCAAAACGCATGTCACCAACTTTTACCCAGGCTTATCAGCCACTTTCAGAACATGTAAATCCTTTTGATTTTTCAACTTTACATCTGGATTAATGAGGCAACATTTTCCAGTTTGATCAGTACACTTTGATAATATTGATGAAGAAGTGGAGTTGGGGAGCTATTTTCTAATCATGGTGATCCAGACTTCATCTGACCGATGTGTACACGACATAGGGAATAAAGGAAAAAATATAATTCTTTTTCTAGATCACCATTCTGCTATAATCCTTCGCAATTTCTATTCGGCTTTTGTTATGTAATATTTTTAAATTACATAGCGCGTTTTTTTCTCAAGGTAACCCATGGCGCAAGCTAAAAAATCTGTTGATATTAAAAACATTCGTAACTTCTCGATTATTGCGCACATTGACCACGGTAAATCGACCCTAGCGGATCGCTTTATTCAAACTTGTGGCGGCTTGCAAGATCGTGAAATGCAGGCTCAAGTCCTTGACTCAATGGAG
Source organism: Acinetobacter lwoffii (assembly GCF_024129595.1). GTDB lineage: Bacteria > Pseudomonadota > Gammaproteobacteria > Pseudomonadales > Moraxellaceae > Acinetobacter > Acinetobacter lwoffii_O. The sequence continues at coordinate 271,686 of NZ_JAMXXS010000001.1, forward strand.
CTTGAGCGCGAACGTGGGATTACCATTAAAGCCACTTCGGTAACCTTGTACTATACTCATCCCAACGGTCAAGAGTATCAGTTGAACTTTATTGATACACCGGGGCACGTCGACTTCTCGTATGAAGTATCACGCTCGCTCGCTGCCTGTGAAGGTGCCTTGCTGGTTGTAGATGCAGCACAGGGCGTAGAAGCACAGTCTGTTGCCAACTGCTATACCGCAATTGAACAAGGTCTGGAAGTCCTTCCGGTACTGAACAAGATCGACTTGCCGCAAGCTGAACCTGAACGTGTGATTCAGGAAATTGAAGACATTATCGGGATTGAAGCCACAGAAGCGCCGACCTGTTCTGCAAAAACAGGTTTGGGTATTGAAGGTGTGCTTGAAACACTGGTCAATGTAATTCCTGCACCTGAGGGTGATCGCGAAGCGCCGTTACAAGCGCTGATTGTGGATTCATGGTTTGATAACTACCTTGGTGTAGTTTCTTTGGTTCGGGTCAAGCAGGGGCGTGTGCGTAAAGGCGACAAAATGTTGATTAAATCAACCGGTCAAACGCATATCATTACTTCCGTGGGGATCTTTAACCCGAAACATACTGAAACCGGTATGCTGGAAGCGGGTGAAGTTGGCTTTGTGATTGCTGGTATTAAAGATATTTTCGGCGCACCGGTTGGTGATACGATTACTCTGGCAGCGACACCTGAAGTGGCAACATTACCGGGCTTTAAAAAGGTGAAACCGCAGGTTTATGCCGGTCTATTCCCGATTGATGCCAGCGATTTTGAACCTTTCCGTGAAGCATTGCATAAACTGCAAATCAATGACTCGGCCTTGTTCTTTGAACCTGAAAGTTCAGATGCACTCGGGTTTGGTTTCCGCTGCGGCTTCTTGGGCATGCTGCACATGGAGATCGTACAGGAACGTCTGGAACGCGAGTACGATCTTGACCTGATTTCTTCTGCGCCAACTGTAATTTATGAAGCGGTGATGAAGAATGGACAGACGATTTATATCGACAGTCCATCCAAAATGCCTGATGGTTCAACGGTTGAAGATCTGCGTGAACCGATTGCTGAATGTCATATCCTTGTGCCGCAAGAGTACTTGGGTAATGTTATGACATTGTGTGTTGAGCGCCGTGGTGTGCAAAAAGACATGAAGTTTATGGCGAATCAGGTTTCTATTACTTTCGAAATTCCAATGGCCGAAGTGGTCATGGACTTCTTTGATAAATTGAAGTCTTGTTCACGTGGTTTTGCATCACTCGACTATAATTTTGTCCGTTTTGAAAGCTCATCTTTGGTAAAAGTAGATGTGCTGATTAATGGTGAAAAAGTCGATGCCTTGGCGATGATCTGCCACCGTAATGATGCACGTCATCGTGGTATTGCACTGGTTGAAAAAATGAAAGACCTGATTCCACGTCAAATGTTTGATGTCGCGATTCAGGCAGCAATTGGTGCCCAAATTATTGCACGTTCGACTGTGAAAGCGATGCGTAAAAACGTATTGGCGAAGTGTTATGGTGGTGACGTGTCACGTAAGAAAAAACTTCTGTCTAAACAGAAAGAAGGTAAGAAACGCATGAAACAGGTGGGTAGCGTAGAAATCCCGCAAGAAGCGTTCTTAGCCGTATTAAAAGTCGAACGCTAAAATAATAAGGATATAAGCCCATGGATTTTGATTTTAATTTGATTCTTGTGCCTGCGACCCTGTTTTTTGTCGCAGTGTGGTTGCTAGACAAGTTTGTTTTGAAACAAAGACAAACCCGAGGCAAGGGCCATGAGAATTTCATTATCACCTGGGCTTATGACTTTTGGCCGGTACTGACCATTGTGCTGGTACTGCGTTCATTTTTATATGAACCTTTTAATATTCCATCCGATTCGATGGTGCCGACGCTGGAAACCGGCGATTTTATTCTGGTGAATAAATTTGACTATGGCATCAAACTGCCTATGGTCAATACCAAAATTATTGATACCGGCAGTCCGGAACGTGGTGATGTGGCAGTGTTCCGTTATCCACCGCAACCGACCATCAGTTATATCAAGCGTATTGTCGGCTTGCCAGGCGATCATATTGTTTATGATCATGGCCAGTTGAGCATTAATGGTGAAAAAGTAGCGAAAGTTCCAGTAGAATTTAGCCGCGAAAAAGACCGTTTAGATACTCCAAATGCCATTTATCATAAAGAAACCTTGGGTGAGCATACCTTTACCATGCGTGAGCTGGAAGGCGTGAATGTCGCTCGTCAGGCACCTTTTATTAACTACTTGGAAAATGGTAAATATTCAGGTGAAAATGGTTTATATTGGGAAGTGAAAGTACCAGAAGGTCATTACTTTGCGATGGGGGATAATCGCGATCAGAGTGCTGACAGTCGTTTCTGGGGGCTTGTTCCGGAAGAAAACTTAACAGGTCGTGCCTTCTATATCTGGATGCATAAAGAACCTGGCTTTAAATTGCCATCGTTTGGTCGAAACGGAACAATCGATTAATTGTTTCAATCAGGAAAATAAAAATGAGACATCAACAAGGTGCTTCTTATATTGGGGTTTTAATTGCAATCGTGGGCTTTGCATTTCTTGCAAAAGTGGCGATTGCGGTGTGGGGACCATACTTCGATGATCGTATGGTCGATGGTGAGATTGAGGCGCTGTTAAAAAATGCTCCAGCCAATATAACGCCAGAAACATTCCGTCAACAGATGAGTCAGCGTTTAGAAATGAATAATATTCGTGATCTGAAGTTTGATGAAATTGCCAAAGTCACCAATACCGATGGTTTACAGGTGCACAAGAATTATGAAATTCGTAAAAATTTCATAATGAATATCGATTTAGTGATGAAGTTTGAGAAAGAGTTTGATCAAAGCACAGTCAAAGCTAAATGATGAACGTCTTGCCAAACGGATCGGCTATCAGTTTAAACAGGCTGATTTGCTGAAACTGGCATTGACTCATCGTTCAGTCAGTCATAAACACAACTACGAGCGCCTGGAATTTCTGGGCGATTCTCTTTTAGGGATGATCATTGCGAATTATCTTTTTAATGCCTATCCAAGTGAAAATGAAGGCCGGTTGACGCGTATGCGTGCAACCCTGGTTCGTCAGGAAGCATTAGGAAAAATCGCCAATGATTTAAAACTGAGCCAGAATTTAATTCTCAGTACCGGTGAATTGAAATCTGGTGGTCATCATCGTGAGTCTATACTGGCAGATACAGTAGAAGCCATTATTGGCGCAATCTATGTCGACTGCGGTGATCTCACTGTGCTAGAACCGATTGTGTTAAAATGGTACGAACCCTATTTAGATCATATTGAGCCCACAGATCAGCTTAAAGATCCTAAATCTCGCTTACAAGAGTATTTACAAGCACGTAAGAAACCTCTCCCAGTTTACGAGGTTGTAGATATTCAAGGTGATGCACCCAATCAGCATTTTAAAGTGGAATGCCAGATTGCGGGATTGCCGACTATGCAAGGCGAAGGCGCGAGTCGGCGTTTTGCTGAACAAGCCGTTGCGGCGGATATTTTGAAACTTTTGGAGCATAAGTCTTAATGACTACTCATTCCGATCACATTGATGCTGATCACGAGTCGCAAAGCGACAGTCACGACCTTATTAGTCAATTTTTTAGTGCGCAAGGCACCGAAATCCCATCAGATTATCGTAGTGGTTTTGTTGCTATTGTAGGTCGCCCGAATGTGGGCAAATCTACCTTAATGAACCATATTTTGGGTCAAAAACTTTCGATTACCTCACGTAAACCGCAAACCACACGTCATAAAATTGTGGGGATTGATTCACGTGAAAAATCTCAGGCTGTATTTGTTGATACACCGGGGATGCATAAAAAAGAAGTCCGTGCCATCAATAAAATGATGAACCGTGCGGCACATTCGGCTTTGCGCGATGTGAACCTAGTTTTATTCGTGGTGGATGCACAAAAGTGGACGCCAAATGATGACCTGGTACTAGAAAAGCTGAAAAATGCAGAGATGCCAGTGATTCTGGTGATTAACAAGCTGGATACCTTTGAAAACAAGAACGAAGCTTTGCCGCTGATTCGTGAACGCGAAAAGCTGATGAACTTTGCAGAAATCGTACCGGTATCTGCACTTCGTGGTGCCAATCTTGAACATTTACGTGACACGATCGCCAAGTATCTTCCATTCCAGCCACCACTGTACTCGCTGGATCAACTGACCGATCGTTCAGAGCGTTTCCTGGCCTCTGAAATTATCCGTGAAAAGATCATGCGTCAGCTGGGTGAAGAGCTTCCATATGATTTGACCGTTCAGATCGAATCCTTTAAAACTGAAGAGCCGGTCTTGAATGAAAAAACCGGTCGTATGAAAGCCGCCTGTACCTATATTGATGCCACGATTTTTGTCGATCGTCCAAGCCAAAAAGCCATTGTGATTGGCGAGAAAGGTGTCAAACTGAAAAAAATCGGTATGGATGCGCGTCTCGACATGGAAAAAATGTTCGAGCAAAAAATCATGCTGACCCTTTGGGTGAAAGTCAAAGGTGGCTGGTCTGATGATGAGCGTGCATTAAAAAGCTTAGGTTATAGTGATATCTAAGCAATAAGTTTGATAAGACCTTTTAAGGAATTCCGTGATGATGAAAGTGTTGGCAGTGGTTGCATGTGTTTTATTTCTGCAAGGCTGTATTCATAAAGTGGTCACGGTTCCTGTTAAAGTGGCTTATAAAACCACAAAAGTCGCAGTCAAAGGCACTGCGGCTGTTGTGGGTGCAGTGATCCCGGATGGGGATGACGAAGAAGATGATAAAAAATCAAAAAAAGATAAGGATTAAAGTGCCCGCTTATGCGTAACGAAGTACTGCATGGTTATCTGATTCATCATCGTAAGTACCGTGAACGCAGTCATATTGTGCATTTATTTACCCAAGAATATGGCAGGGTAGATGGTATTCTCAGGCAAATGCCACCACCGCAATACCAGCCCATTCGCTTGCAAGCTTCAGGTAAATCCGAACTCAAAAATTTTACTAAACTGGAAATTGTTAATCAGCCGATTTTCTTTTTTGGCGATGCCTTTTTTTCAGGTTTTTATCTGAATGAAATTTTGCTGCGCTTATGCCCACTTGAAGTGGAAATGCCGCAAACCTTTGCTAAATATGCAGAGACCTTAACCGCATTGCAGCAATTATCCGCACAATCCAACCCGAATTTATATTTAAAACAGATCTTGCGCCAGTTTGAGCATGTTTTGCTGGAAGAGCTCGGTTATGGTCTGGATTTTTCGGTAGATGCCAATCAGGCGCAGATTGATCCACTACAGCACTATTATTTTCAGCTCAATGCCGGCTTTATGCCATCGGCTAAGGCCTTGCGCTCCACTATCTCCGGTCAACAGATTTTAAGCATGTTGATGTATGAAAATGGTGGGGATTTTAATCCGGAACAGTTACAATTACTGACGAAACTGTATCGACAGGTGATCACGGCTTTGCTCGGTGATCGACCATTAAAGAGTCGACAACTCTGGATTCAAAACTCTCAATCTCAATCGTAATTAGGAAAAGATTATGGCTGCATTACTTGGTGTCAATATTGACCATGTCGCAACATTAAGACAAGCACGTGGTACGACGTACCCAGACCCAGTCAATGCTGCATTGATCTGCGAACAGGCAGGGGCAGAAGGCATTACCTTGCACTTGCGTGAAGACCGTCGTCACATTCAGGATGACGATGTACGTCGTATGGGTCCTGCGTTAAAAACCCGTATGAATCTTGAGTTGGCGGTAACGGATGAAATGATCGCCTTTGCCAAGGAAATCAAGCCTCAGCATGTTTGCTTTGTGCCTGAAAAACGTCAGGAAGTGACCACTGAGGGTGGTTTGGATGTCGTGGGTAATTTTTATGCTGTAAAAGCAGCAACTCAAGAGCTGGCAGCTATTGGTTGTGATGTATCTTTATTTATTGATGCTGATTTTGCCCAAATTGATGCAGCAGTTGCTTGTGGTGCACCGACGATTGAGATTCACACAGGCGCCTATGCCGATGCAGAAACTCCAGAAGCGCAACAAGCGGAACTTGAACGCATTGTGAAAGGTGTAGAGTATGCAGCTGCCAAAGGTCTGGTGGTCAATGCAGGCCATGGTTTAAATCTGGATAACGTGATGCCAATCGCCGCGATTCCACAGATTCATGAGCTCAATATTGGTCATTCTTTAATTGCGGATGCGGTATTTGTCGGTCTGGCACAAGCTGTTCAGCAAATGAAAGCCGTGATTAAGTCAGCGCGTTAAGATTAGAGTAATTATGTCGAATATTAATTATGATGAACTGATGCAGCCGGTGATTGCGTTCCTCGGTTGTGAAACACCACAAGCATGGCTGGATATGGCAGTCGAAAATCTTGAAATCTTAATGCAAGATCATGCCAACTGTGAAAAAAAAGCAGCCAGCACGGCCATGAACCTGATGTTCCGCTATAGTTATTTTGTTGATCTACAGGTGAAGCTTGCGCAGCTGGTACGGGAAGAAATGCTGCATTATGAGCAAGTACTTGAACTAATGAACAAGCGCGGTCAGGCTTGGCAGAACTTGAGTGCAGGGCGTTATGCTGGCGGTTTACGCAAAGAAATCCGGACTTTTGAACCTGAAGCCTTGATTGATGTCTTGGTGATTGGTGCCTTTGTGGAAGCACGTTCCTGTGAGCGTTTCTACGCACTTGCTTCGCGTGTTGATGATGAGCTGGCGCGTTACTACCGTTACTTGCTCAAGTCCGAATCTCGCCATTTTGAAGACTATTTGGCTTTGGCAATGGATGTGGCAACCACAGCAAAACTGAAAAATCCGAAAGAGGATATTCAGGAGCGAATCTTACATATTCGTGAAGTTGAAAAACAGCTGATTCTCGCGCCTGATGATACTTTCCGTTTTCATAGCGGTGTTCCGGCTCAAGCGGCTTAATCTCGGTGACAGTTTAAAAATCCTCCATGCATGGGGGGATTTTTTATATCTCAAAATTTTGAAAAGAGGGGTATTTATATATCGAATTTTATGAGGGATTGAAAATAATTATTCATTTTAAATAGTTGAAAATAACAAGCCGTCAAATTTTAAGATAATAAAAAAGCCCACTTTATGATGAGTGGGCTTTCTTGAATTTGGCTCTCCAACCTGGGCTCGAACCAGGGACCTGCGGATTAACAGTCCGTCGCTCTACCGACTGAGCTATTGGAGAATCTGAAAGCGATTATAGAGAGATTTTGACGGGGGTCAAGCAAAAATTATCATATTTATTATAAATACAGCCTGTCTGTTTTTAATTTAGGCAATTGTATAAATTTCACGAAAAATACTTGTCAGAATAAATTTCACTTGCTAGATTAAAAACATAAAGTCGTTTGACCAAATGGTCAAACAGTGTGGATTTAAACCTACTTGCCAGCACAAAAATGGCTAAACCGGAGACAGCGAATGAATACGCTCAGCATCCCTCAAATTTTCTCTCAACTGGCTTATTATCAAGAAAACTATCTGCAAATTATTGCTGATCCTGCACAGTATTATATCCCGGTTAAAGACGCTCATATCACGCTATGGCCCTTGGCGCAAAAATCACTTTATTTAGGTGATTTGCTGCAATTATGGTTTGCAGAAAAATGGTTGGTAGAAACTGAACGTCAATTTAACTTTGAAGTTTTCCTGAATGCAGACTATCTGAAAGAGCAAGACAAAGATCTTTATATCTATGCCATTTCTGGGAATCTTTTGACGGGAACCAATCAGTCTAAAGCGTGGCAAGCCTCAATAACACAAACACAAGATGTGGAATTAGCCAATGTTTCCAAGCATTATTTTGAGTTTCAAGGCTTAACTCGACCACGCTTGTCATTTGTTGAAGCGGGGCAGGCGAAAAGCAGTATTATTTAAATGAATTACCTGATGAGTTGTGCAGGCTAGCAATTTCATTCAGTCCGAATAATCATACAGGTCGCAGTGGCATGAGCATACAGGCGACCTTCTTCATCCAGAATCTGACCTTCAGAAATACCTAAATTTTTACTGAGATTAATTGATTTTCCTACGGCTTTCAGTGGCTCATTCTGAGGTATAGGGCGGCACATCTTTACATTCAGATCAATGGTGCCATAACCGACACCTGCTTCAAGTAAAGTATGAATCGCGCAGCCTGTCACGGTATCCAAAACGGTTGCAGCAAAACCACCATGGACGCCGCCAAGCGGATTTAAATGTCGATGATCAGCTTTGACCTTAAATTCTACATGTCCGCTTTCAATCACTGCTGGTTGCATCGACATGGTTTCGCTAATACTTGGGGCCGGGATTTTTTCATCACGCATCGCTTCCAGTAATGCTAAACCGCTCATTTCTTTTGGGTTCATTGTACTTTTCCTTTCATTATTCTTGAGTTATTGAGGTTTAATTCAAAATTGTGACATCGATAATAGCAATCTGGTATAGGAATGGCGGATTATTTTGTAAGAAGTGCATTGCCTGCACCTGAGTAAAATCATTTTTATAAAAAATAAGAAATAGAATAATTTATGGCACGATACTGGTATACATTTCTAATGAAATATCTCAGATCTAAATAATCTGCCAAAAAAAACGAATCTTATAAAAGAATTAAAAAATCGAGTGATAGGGTGATGAAACAGTTTCTGCATCTTTGGGTGCCTATTTTTCTCAGTAATGCCATTATTATGCTAAGTGGTTTGTTCGACGTGATTTTTCTATCACATTTTTCACCTCAGCATGTGGCTGCATTGGCAGTCTGTTTGTCTGTTTATTCTTTGTGCTTTGTGACGGGTATTGGGGTGTTACAGGGCATGATGCAAGAGCTGGCAGAAGCCAATGGACGTCAGGATTATGCGGACATCCAACGTATCCTGAAGCAAAGTATTTTGATTGTACTGGTGATTTCTGCTGTTGCGATGTACTTGTTTAATCATGGGACTCCTTTACTTTATTTTTTAAAGGCAGATGCGGCCTTACAGGCATTGATTGTGCCATGTCTGTGGCTGTTGGCTTGGACGATTCCAGCGCATTTATTGTTGCGTATTTTATATATTTTCACCCAAGCCTGTGGGCAGGCTAAGCGTGTGTTTTACGCCAATATGATCTATTTACTGCTCAAAGTGGCTTTGGCTTATGTCTTGATTTATGGCATTGAGGGTTATGTTACAAGCTATGGGGTTGAAGGTGCATTCATGGCACATTTAATTGTGCAGTGGGTACTGTTGTTTGTTTACTATTTTTTCTTCCTTGAGCAGAAGTTAAAGATCCAGTGGTCTGGTGTTTTCTTTCACTGGCAGATTTTGTTGAAAATTTTAAAAATTGGATTGCCCAATGCGGTGGTGACTTTTGTGGATGTATTTGCCATCAGCGCGATTGCTTTGCTGATCTTGCCTTTGGGTGACATTGCAGTGAATGCACATCAGGTGATGCTTGGCTTATTGGGCTTGATGTTTATGTTGCCGATGTCGATGGCATCTGCCTTCGGTATTTTGGTGTCGACTAAAATCGGTGCGGAGCAGATTGATGCCGCATGGCAACTCAGTAAGCGGGCACTGATGGCTGTGATGCTAATAGCTATCGTTGTCGTGTTGACTATTTGGGGCTTAGATAGTTGGATTGTAGGGTTGTTTAGCAATGATGCGCAGGTGATTGCATTAACCTTGGCATTGATCTTGTTAATGTGTTGGATGCATATCTTTGATGCGCTACTGGTGATTGGTTTGGCAATGCTACGTTGCTGGCGAGAAATTGTCAGACCGATGTTTATTTTTATCAGTACGGTGCTGGTCGTGGGCTTAGGTGGTGGTTGGTATGTGGCGTATCATTCAATGACACTGTTCAATTGGCAAAGCAATGCATTGGGGATTCATGGTTTTTGGTGGATGTTGAGTATTGCGTACACGATTGCAGCAAGTCTATGTTTTGTTTGTTTGCTCATTAAATACTTGAGCTATAAGCGAATACGACTCACTGTTTAATACATGTTGAAGAATATAAAAAACCCGCGAATTTCGCGGGTTTTTTATCTAGCAAGCTAGATTATTGTGGAGCTTTTTCAGCTTCGATTGAAGCAATCGCAGCGTCAACGCCTTCAATTGAGTCAGCAGCTTTTTTGATACGTGCAAGTGCATCAACAAGTACTTCGTCAGCAGTAGCGTAAGAGATACGCATGAAACCGCCAAGACCGAAAGCATCACCAGGAACTACTGCAACACCAGTTTCTTCCAGTAACCATGCAGAGAATTCTGTGCAAGATTTAAGACCTTTGGCACGAATCAACGGTTTGATGTTGGCATATGCATAGAATGCGCCATCAGCAGGCAGGCAAGAAATACCTTGAATGTCATTCAAGCCTTTCACAACCAAGTCATGGCGACGTTTGAATGCTTCAATCATTGGCTCAAGTACGTCTTGAGGACCATTCAAGGCAGCTTCAGCAGCAACTTGCGAAATAGAAGTTGGGTTTGAAGTCGATTGAGACTGGATCTTCTTCATTGCACCAATCAGTTTAGCAGGGCCCGCTGCGTAGCCGATACGCCAGCCAGTCATTGCATAAGCTTTAGACACACCGTTTAACACAATCGTGCGGTCATAAAGGTCAGGTGCAACAGTTGCGATGTTGTAGAACTCGTCATCCCAACGGATTGGTTCGTACATGTCATCAGATGCGATAAAGACTTCTGGGTATTTACGAAGTACGTCAGCCAGTGCTTCAAGCTCAGCTTTAGTGTAGATCATGCCTGTAGGGTTAGACGGGCTGTTCAATACCACTAGACGTGTTTTGTCCGTGATTGCAGCTTCTAATTGTTCAGGGGTGATTTTGAAACGTTGTTCTTCACCACATTTCACAATAACAGGAACACCTTCAGCGATGATCACCATGTCCGGGTAGCTTACCCAGAAAGGTGCTGGGATGATGACTTCATCACCTTTGTTTAACAAAGCTAAAGCTAAGTTAAAGAATGATTGCTTACCACCACAAGAAACCAGAATCTGGTTTGCTGCATAGTCTAGGTTATTGTCGCGTTTGAATTTAGCAATAATGGCTTTTTTAAGACCTGGCGTACCGTCAACAGCGGTGTATTTGGTGAAACCGTTGTTAATCGCTGCAATTGCTGCATCTTTGATGTGTTGAGGGGTATCAAAATCTGGTTCACCTGCGCCCAAACCAATCACGTTGTGACCTGCAGCTTTTAATTCAGCAGCTTTGTTAGTCACAGCAAGCGTAGGGGACGGTTTGATGGCATTCACACGATCAGAGAGACGTACGTCCACGGCAGTATTCCTTCTTATAGGGATTAAAAAATAAAAAGCACATTATCTTAGCCTAAAATGCTGCAGATAGGGCAAAAGAATTTGGAAAACTTTAAGAAAAAAATGGTGTATTGACCGAACTTTATCTTGAATTTCGATGCGCTGAGAACACACGAAGGGAGACTTTTTACATCTCGGTCATGCATATGGATGAATGAAATATAAAATAAAAATGGCCACTTTAAAGTGACCATTTTGTGTTGCTGAGGTTGTGGTTATGCACCAAAGCGTGACAAATCTTCGTCCGGGCGTGCTGTTAAAATTTCCGCGCCGGTTTTGGTCACCAGAATCGTATGTTCATATTGCGCTGACAATGAGTGATCTTTGGTGACCACTGTCCATTTATCACCGAGTAACTTGGTTTTCCAGTCGCCGCCATTGACCATTGGCTCAATGGTAAAGGTCATGCCTTCTTCAAGTACCATACCAGTATCTGGCTGACCATAATGCAGCACTTGCGGTTCGTCATGGAAAGTTGTACCAATACCGTGACCACAATATTCACGAACTACGCCAAAACGCTCAGATTCAACATACTGCTGAATGGCATGACCGATATCACCAATGGTTGAACCCGGTTTTACAGTTTCAATACCCCGGTACATGGCTTCTTGCGCTACCTTACATAGACGGTTGGCAAGGATCGTGGTTTCACCACCGACGATGTACATCATATTGGTGTCACCATGGTAGCCATCTTTAATCACGGTCACATCAATGTTCAGGATGTCGCCTTTTTTCAATTTTTTACTGTCTGATGGAATGCCGTGACACACTACGTGGTTCACAGAAGTACAAATAGTATGTTGGAAGGCAGGTCGACCCGGTGCAGCGCCATAGCCTAAGCATGCTGGAATCGCCTGTTGTTGATTGACAATATAGTCATGACAAATCGTATCAAGTTCCAGAGTGGTGACACCCGGAACAATATGCGGTTTGATCATATCCAAAACTTCTGCCGCCAGTCGCCCTGCCACACGCATTTTTTCAATTTCGTCAGGGGTTTTGATGAGTCGACGTGGAGCTTGGTAAGTGTTGTTCATGATCTCTAAAAACTTTTGGAAATTTGTGTGTGACTATGGTATAAATAGCCGCCCATTTTATCAAATGCTTTTTCGTGAATAAATTTCACGGGCTTTGTGCGATGAGGCAAAAAAATCCGCACATATATCGACACATTACTCTGGGTGCCCTTTAGGGTGGAGAATGCGGGTATATGGAGGCCTAACCCAAACTTTAAGGTAAAGAAAATGGCAGATTACAACGTAAGCATGCGCGACCTTCTTCAAGCTGGCGCGCACTTTGGTCACCAAACTCGTTTCTGGAATCCAAAGATGCGTGATTACATCTTTGGTGCGCGTAACAAAATTCACATCATCAACCTTGAGCACACTGTTCCTGCGTTAAATGATGCTTTGAACTTTGCTAACAACTTGGCTAGCAAAAAGAACAAAGTTTTGTTCGTTGGTACTAAACGTGCAGCTTCTGCAATCATCCGTGAACAAGCTCAACGCGCTGGTCAACCATATGTAGATCACCGCTGGTTAGGTGGTATGTTGACGAACTGGAAAACACTTCGCCAATCTATCAACCGTTTAAAAGACCTTCAAACTCAATCTCAAGACGGTACTTTCGCTAAGCTGACTAAACGTGAAGCTCTAGAGCGTACTCGTGAGATGGAAAAACTTGAGCGTGGCTTAGGCGGCGTTAAAAACATGGGTGGTTTACCTGACGCATTATTCGTAATCGACGTTGATCACGAAGCGATTGCAATCAAAGAAGCGAAGAACCTTGGTATTCCTGTAATCGGTATCGTTGATACAAACTCTAACCCAGACAACGTAGACTACGTTATCCCGGGTAACGATGATGCGATCCGTGCAGTAACACTTTATGCTTCTGCTATGGCTGATGCGATTCTTGCTGGTAAAGAATATGCTCAATCACAAGCAAATGCACAAGCTAAAGCAGAAGAAGCTCCAGCTTCTGAGGCTTAATGCGTTTGACGCTAGCTTGTCATTTTTGCGACATGTGATGGTGGCAAAGTAAGCGTTATGTATGCAGGCGGCCCATGAGAACTCCTCTGGGCCGTTTCTGTTCTAAAAAGAATTCATTTTCTACCGAATTTAGGAGATAAACATGACTGCAGTTACAGCAAGCATGGTTAAAGAATTGCGCGATCGTACTGGTCTTGCAATGATGGAATGTAAAAAAGCTTTGACAGAAGCGGGCGGCGACGTTGAACTAGCGATCGACAACCTACGTAAATCTGGTCAAGCTAAAGCTGCTAAAAAAGCAGGTAACATTGCTGCTGACGGCGCAATCACAATTGCTCAAGACGGCAACAAAGCACTTCTTCTAGAAGTTAACTGTCAAACTGACTTCGTTGCAAAAGACGAAAACTTTGCTGGTTTCTCTGCGAAAGTTGCTGCTGCTGCACTTGCTGCAAACGTAACTGATCCTGCTCAAATCGCTGAATTGAAACTAGAAGATGGTGCAACTGTTGAAGAAGCGCGTATCGCTCTTGTTCAAAAGATCGGTGAAAACATCCAAGTACGTCGTGCGAAAATTGTTGAAGGCGAAAACCTTGCAGTTTACAAACACGGTCTTAAAATCGGTGTTGTTGTTTCTTACACTGGTGATGAAGCTACAGGTAAAGGCTTGGCAATGCACGTTGCTGCGTTCAACCCAGTTGCTGTAAATGCTGAAGGCGTTTCTGCTGAGCTTATCGCGAAAGAGAAAGAAATTGCTGAAGCGAAAGCACTTGAATCTGGCAAGCCAGCAAATATCGTTGAGAAGATGGTTGTAGGTTCTGTTGAGAAATACTTGAATGAAGTTGTGCTTGAGCGTCAAATGTACGTAATCGACAACGATAAGAAAGTTGCAGACGTTCTTAAAGCAACTGGTACTACAGTTGCAAACTTCGTTCGTTTCGAAGTTGGTGAAGGCATTGAGAAAAAAGCAGAAATGAGCTTCGCTGAAGAAGTTGCTGCTGCTCAAGCTGCTGCAAAATAATTCCTTAGGAATTAGAAAAAGCCCTATCTGATTGATGGGGCTTTTTTATGTTGATTTATTCTTCATCAGCAATTCAAGAATAGGATTTGGGTTTGGTGATAGAGCTCAGATCATGTATTCATCATTTAATAAAAAAGTTATAAAAATGCCAAATAAAACCAATCTGAGCATCGGTGCAGTCATTGCACTGTTGATTGCTGCTTATCTGGGCCTGGATCTACAACAATCCCAACCACTTATTCCATCCGCATCTGATACTACAACTGAAACGCTTGATTCAGAGCCTAATTTAGTACCCTCTCAAACGACTGATGATCTGGACCGAATTGCACGGGCGTTTCAACAGCGCCAGAGTGATCTACAAGTGCGTTCAAGCGGGCAGGTGATTGCCGTTTTGCCAGATGATCATGAAGGATCGCGCCATCAAAAGTTTATCCTCCAATTACCAAATGGCCAAACTGTACTGGTTGCACATAATATCGATCTGGCACCGCGTATTCAGAGTATTCAAAAACAGGATCAGGTCGAGTTTTATGGAGAATATGAATACAGTGACAAGGGCGGGGTGATTCACTGGACGCATCATGACCCTGCGCGAAAACATGTCGATGGCTGGTTAAAACATCAAGGAAGAACCTATCAATAAGGTTCTTCCAATTGGTTAAATCGAATATGGCGTTTAAACGCTCATAATTGCGCTGTTATGGCGCGATTTCCAGTTCGGTAGGATTTTACCTAAATAGGCATCCATGCACCAAATTGGGCCAATGAGGAGGAATTGGAGGTCTTTGAAGAACGAAGGCTTTTTACCTTCCACTTTGTGCCCATAAAATTGGCCAATCCAGGCTAAGACAAACAGGGCAATAAAGAAACCGGTACCGACTGGCAGAATCCAGATGAGCCAAGCCATCACCAACGTTAATACAGCCATCGCTACTGCCAAAACAAGATCTAGGCGTGCATAGAAGATAAAAGCCAAAACCAGTAGCAGGGTAGTCAGCAAAGCGCTGAAATGCGCTAGAATGCCAATAATCGAAAAATAGATGGTCGGTACGCAAACCCAGTGAATCAGCTTATTGGTTTTATTTTGATGGCTGTCACTATATTCATCAAACCATTCAGATATTGTTTTCATTCTTCGCTCCATTCCATGAACATGTTTTGCTTATCTGGAAATATAAAGCAGAATCCGGATATGGTCAAAAGTTAATCATGCAAGCGAGCGAATTTTATCAGGCAGGATGAGCCTACCAAAATTTTCTTGAAAGAACTTTAAGATAGGGCGGAGCAGGAGCGTTTATATTCTTCTGTAAAAATGAGCACAATAAAAAAGCCACATTGCTGTGGCTTTTGTTAAATGTGTTGCAGGTCAAATCTTAAGAATTTGGACCAGCGACACGTTCAATACTGACTTTTGCAGTACCTGCACTGGTAATACCCAACTGTTTCGCAGCACCGTAAGATAAATCAACAACACGGTTACCATGGAAAGGACCGCGGTCATTTACTTTAACCACGACGCTCTTGCCGTTATTGCGGTTAGTTACGCGAATATAGCAGTTCAATGGCAGGCTACGATGGGCAGCTGTCATTGCGTTCATGTCAAAGGTTTCACCGCTTGCAGTTTTACGGCCGTGGAATTGACGACCATACCAAGACGCTGTACCTGTCTGACTGAATTTACGTACAGTATTAGAAGCCACTGTATTCAGTTTTTCAATCACTGAAGGCTCTTCTGCAGGAAGTTCAATTTTCGCTGCAATGGTTTCACGGCGAACTTTATCGCCAGAACGCTCAGTGATTGAAAGGCTGTTCAAATTTGTGAAATTTGAATTGAAGCTTTGAGCTTCTTTATTGAGTACTCGCGTTGCAAGACGCGAATTGTCATTTTCATTGGTGAATGAAGATGACGGAACCATATCTGCCTGCGATTGCGTCAGCGTGACGATCGTGGCAATGGCCATAAAAGACTTCAAAATTGAAGAATGCATCGAATCAACTCCTAACAGCATATCTATTGGTTGTTCATAAATGGCTGAAAAACCATGTAAACATGCCTGATATTTAACTTATGCAACTACATTTAACGAAATGGATAATATTCATGCCAGCAATACCCTGTCTAGTGTTTAATTAAAATAGTTAAAAAAAGAACGCAAAATAAACAATGATTGATCAAAAAATAATCAATATTGTAACATAATATTAAAATTGCTTAAAATATGCACAAATTAACCCATAAAAATGTTGACTTTCATAATTTGTATTAATTTTTAGTGTTAACGGCTGGTAATTTCGGTACCTAATAACCACAAAGCAGTAGCATACATACGGCTGCGATTATAAGTGGTAATCACTTGAAAATTTGGATAAGTGATGTAGTAAATCGGGCCATAATTCTCTTGTAATTGAATTACATTAACCAGATCCAGATCGTCAATTTTTACGATTGGATTCATTGGGCTGATGCCTTGCGTTTTTAACACACCATAAGGCATAGGTTGAGTCAGATCCTTGGCAATCACGGCATCTGGATTTGAACCGGTATAACGTGCCGGAAAGGCAATGGGCTGATTACGCTGCCAGCCATGCTGTGCCAGATAGTTGGCAATCGAACCAATCGCATCTACCGCTGAGTTACGCAGGTCAATATGACCATTGCCATCGTAGTCCACGCCGAATTTTGGAATGTTGCTCGGCATAAACTGCGGATAGCCAACAGCGCCGGCATACGAACCCACCACAGAAGAGGTGGCAACACCATCTCTATACGACCAGGCAATTAAAGCAGCCAGTTCATCCTGAAAATACTGGGCACGACGTTCATAGCCAAACCCTAAGGTTGCTAGGGCATCACGAGTGACAAAAGAGCCCTTGTTGCTACCAAAACCGGTTTCTACACCTAAAATGCCCAGAATGATCGCCTGTGGTACACCAAACTGCTGTTCAGCACGGTTAAGCGTTTCTGCATATTGCTGTTTAAAACGTACGCCGCGCTGAATGGTAGATTCAGCCAGGAAGTTAGTTTTATACGAATACCAAGGCTTACTTTCACCTGGGCGATTCATGATATTGATAATATTAGGCAAATTACGCGTCCCGTTCATGGCGGAATCTACTTGTTGGGCGCTCAGCCCATAGCTCTGCATGGCATTCTGCTTAAAAGCGGCATAAGAAGGATGATATTGGAAATCGTTGGCCAGACTCAAACTGCTGAGACCAAATGCGGTAAGTGCGATTGAAAGCTGCTTAAACTTTTTATAAAAATCCGATTTCAACATCTTGCTACGATTTCCAGTTTTTTTGATGAGTTGCTGGCGATGTCATTTGAATCATGCCATGAAAAAGATTGATAAAATTTTTTCAATCGTGAGGCTTAAAGTGCCAGATTAAAGATAACATTCGGATGAATAAGAGACCTAGCCGCTTATACAAAAATAGCGATGGATTGGCTATTTTTACGGCAGTTTGTCTTATAGAGTCGCTTATCTGTAACAAGCTATTTCACTGATCATAAAAAAGCCTGACCGAAGTCAGGCTAATTCCTCAAGATTTGTAGAAAATCTTGAACTATTCTGTATAGAACAAAGTGTCGTGATATTCGGCCATGGCGCGCAGCTCATCTTTATTCAAATTCAGAATGATTTTATCTGCTGCCATATTGATGGCCTTGATCACTGCAGATGCGCCAATATCTGCTGCCTTACGTTTGATCATGCCAAGATCCAGGGTTTTATTAAAGTCGACCATAAAATGTCGGACTGTTGCTTCACCAAATTGTTTGTACAGGTTACTGAACGCTTGTTTATCGATACTCTGACCGGCTTTAAGTTCTGCATAATGATGTTTTAAATTCGTCACCAGACTGGCATCCAGTGATTCACCAATGCGGAAATGTCCTTCAGGATCTTTAAACAGACTGCGCTCAGAGAATGCAATTGACTCTCTGACCACATCGTTCGGCGCTTTACTCAATAGCTGCTTCAGTAAAACCGCAACAGTCGACTTGATATAGCCAGCCAGTTTTTCCGCAGTATCACGTTTATCGCTGGCAGGAAAGCGACGCACCAGCTCGGTAAGAATCGCATCAATAATTTCATCATTAATCATTAATGCGGTTTTATCACGCAATGGGTAAAGCGGCTCACTTGAATTTTTGTTTTTTTGTGCAGTCTGAATTGTATTTAAAAGCTCTGCAGAAGGAATAAACCCAAAAAATGGCATTGTTCAACCTCAATGTTTTTTATTGTCGCGCTAAACGAATAGGGCGAGGCATCCATGTTAAATCCGATACACGGCAAGGGTTGATATCCAATCCACCACGGCGTGTATAGGTTGCGTAGACCATCAGCTTTTCCGGTTTCAGTTGCTGCCAGATATCGGCAAACATCTGCTCCACACATTGTTCGTGGAACCCATTATGCTGACGGTAGGAAATAATATAAGCTAAAATACTCTTATAACAAGGTTTTTTACCTTGATAACGTATAAAAACTGTTCCCCAGTCCGGCTGGCCAGTGACTGGGCAGTTACTTCTGAGTAAATGTGAATACAGCTGGATTTCACCTTCTGCTGCATCATCCGAATCCAAAGCCAATAAACTGGCATCTGGATGATTTTCTAGGCGCTCAGGTGTCAGCTCATCAATACAGATGCCTTCAGGCTTGCTGATCTCTAACTCATCAACCTGAAACAGTTGCAGTTTAACTTTAGCTTCAGCCGCAGTAGATAAATCTTTTTCTGCGGTCGCGATAAAGGCCTCTTTAGATGCAAACTTGGCAAAATTCAGGCTATTGAAATACAGCTTCAAAGATTTAGATTCGATCAGATTCGGCGAGGACGCTGGCAAGCTAATGCGGCCAATGGCGACTTGTGGCACACCTGCTGGATTTAACCAGGAAATTTCAAACACATGCCACCAGTCTGCACCTTGCTGAATCGCTTCGACATGTGCGTATTGTTCACGGGCAGGCGCGCGCGAAATCGGAAACAGAACATCGGGCTGATATTCTGTCGGGTAATTGGTGTCTTTACCAAGGAGAGATTGTTCTACACTCATTATTCACGCATTCCTGAACCACGGGAGAGTAAATGATAGGCCACTGCATACAGCACGGCACAACATAAGGTAATCACTGTCAGTGAAATGGCAACATTGACATCGCTATGTCCTAAAATGCCATAGCGGAAGGCATTGACCATATACACGACAGGATTAATTAAAGATAAATTTTGCCAGAATGGGCTTAAGCTCGAAATAGCATAAAACACACCACCTAAATAGGTCAGTGGTGTTAAAACAAAAGTCGGGATGATCGAGATATCATCGAAAGATTTGGCATAGACGGCATTAATAAAACCACCCAAAGAAAACAGCAAGGAAGTGATCAAGACTGTATATATAGTCACAAACCAGTTAGTAATATATAAGTCAGCAAAAAATAAGCTCACTGCACTGACAATGATTGCAACCAGTATCCCACGAATCACACCACCCAACACATGACCCCATAAAATGGCATGCATCGGTACCGGACTCATGATCAGTTCTTCAATGCTTTTCTGGAATTTTGAGCTGAAGAAACTAGACGAGACGTTGGCATAGCTATTGGTGATCACGGCCATCATAATCAGACCGGGCACAATGAACTCCATATAACTAAAGCCGCCCATTTCTCCAATGCGTGAGCCGACCAGATTACCAAAAATCACAAAGTACAGGCTCATGGTAATTGCAGGTGGCAACAGGGTCTGTGGCCAGATGCGCATAAAGCGACGCACTTCTTTATAGATAATGGTATATAAAGCTACGCTGAGTTGATTAATGTTCATTGCGCAGCTCCATCCAGATTTTTCTCGACCATTTTCACAAAAAGTTCTTCCAGACGATTGGATTTATTGCGCATACTGCGTACCTGAATATTCTGTGATTCCAGCAACTGGAACAGATCATTCATGCTATGCGCCTTATCCATGGTAATTTCTAAGGTCATCGGATCGATCAGGTTAAATCGCACGCCGATGATATCCAGATGCAAAGGTTCAATCGGTTCGGCCAGATCAAAAATAAACGATTCTTCATTGAGCTGACTCAGGAAGCTTTTCATGGTGGTGTCTTCTTTAATCACACCGCGATCGATAATCGCAATGCGGCGACACAACATTTCTGCTTCTTCTAGATAATGCGTGGTCAGAATGATGGAGGTGCCTTTTTCATTCATCTCGTTCAAAAATTCCCACATCGAACGACGCAGCTCGATATCAACACCAGCCGTCGGTTCATCCAGAATCAGCAGTTTCGGTTCATGCATCATGGCACGCGCGATCATCAGGCGACGTTTCATTCCGCCGGATAACATGCGGGCCTGAGTAGAGCGCTTTTCCCATAAACCCAGTTTGGTCAGATAAAGCTCCGCCCGTTCCTGTGCAATTTTTTTAGGAATGCCATAATAGCCTGCCTGAGTTACCAAAATATCAAAGGTTTTCTCAAACTGGGCAAAGTTGAATTCCTGAGGCACCACACCTAGGCACTGTTTGGCCTGAGAAGGGTGGGTATCCAGATTATGACCAAAAATTTCGACTGTACCGGAGGTTTTTTTTGTTAATGAGCTGATAATACCGATGGTAGTAGATTTTCCTGCGCCATTAGGCCCCAATAGCGCATAAAATTCACCTTCTGGTACATTTAAGTTAATCCCTTTCAATGCCTGAAAGCCATTGCGATAGGTCTTTGACACATCCCTTAAGATCAGTGCATCAGTCATGAATATCTCAAATGGTGAAAAGTTGAGATATTGTGAGTGATCTCGCAAAATAAGCCAAGTGATTCACATGCAATTCTGTGTTGCTGTTTTGGAACATTGTATAAAGCTTAAGCATAAAAATGATGAAGTTAGAGATAGTTGCTTTACCTTATGCTTTTTTTTGTTATGATGTGCGCGATCCAAAAAAGATGCGCTCATAGCTCAACTGGATAGAGTACAGGTCTCCGAAGCCTGTGGCGTGGGTTCGAGTCCCGCTGAGCGCACCAAATCAATAGCAGAATATACAAGAACATAGTTTTAATCCCTTTATATACAAGGGTTTAAATAAAAACATAGCAGAATATAACAAAATAAATAAGGATATAGTTGCAAGTTATAAGGATATATATGAGGATATATTCGATTCTATCCACTTTTGTATCCTTATTCTGATTATGGCCAAGCACATAACACCGCTCTCAGATTCCAAATGTACAAGCGCCAAACCACAAGATAAAGACTATTCTTTATACGATGGACAGGGCTTAATTCTGTTTGTGCGAAAAAGTGGCACTAAGGTATGGCGATATAAATATAAAAAAGCCAATGGTAAAGATGGATTGATGACACTGGGGAGCTTTCCAGCACTAAGCCTCAAGTCTGCAAGGGATAAGCGCCGTACTTATGAACAGCTACAGGCTGAAGGTATAGATCCCATCGAATATGAAGAAATCCAAAAATATAAAAAGGACAATTCATTTAGTTTTGAAGCTATAGCCCGGGATTGGCATAAAGAATATAGCAATACAGGCAGATGGATACCTGATACAGCAAACAAGGCTTTAAGAAACTTGGAGGAATATGTATTCCCCTTAATCGGCAGTAAATCTATTGATGATGTAAAGCCTAAAGATTTAGTTATGGTTTTGCGGTCAATTGAGGAAAAAGGATTTACAGAGGTACTTAAGAAAACAAGACAGAGATTTGCTGCCATCTTTGCTTATGCAATTTCAAGAGGTTTATTAGAAGAAAACCCATCTTATTTCCTAAAGGACGTATTTGTTAAGACCAATAAGGCAAAACACTATCCGCAATTACCACTTGAGCGACTGCCTGAACTACTGCAGAGATTAAATAGTGATACTGGCTATCCATTAACAAGATTATGTACGGCGTTCACATTGCATACCTTTGCGCGTTCCAGTGAGGTACGTTTTGCTCGTTGGACTGAATTCGACCTTAAAAAGGGGATATGGACGATACCACCAGAGCGTGAATTAATAGAAGGGCAGAAGTTTTCTAATCGTGGTGCAAAAATGAAAACCGAGCATCTTATTCCTTTATCGCCTCAAGTCATTTCTATTCTTAATGAGATTCATACTTACAGTCACATGACTAAAAATGTCTTTCCTAAGAATGGTGACCCTCAAGGCTTTATCAGTGAAACCACAATTAATAATACTTTGCGCCGTTTGGGGTATGACACAGATAATGAGATATGCGGGCATGGCTTTAGAGGTATGGCCTGTTCTGCCCTGGTGCAAAGTACTCTGTTTCAAAAAGAAGCAGTAGAGAAGCAAATGAGCCATCAAGAACGTGACCAAGTACGGTTGGCATATACGCACCAAGCTGAATACATGGAAGAACGGAAAGCTATGCTTAATTGGTGGAGTGACTACCTGGAAGCAAATCAGAACGGCTTTATAAGTCCTTATGACTTCACTCAGCAGCTTCTAAACAATGATGTCATCAATTTTAAATATGCAAAACTGGCTAAGTGACAAACCTTGTCGCACTACTAGCCAAGAAATGCATAAATATAGGTAAATATAGATTATATTCAGATTGCTAGGTATAGGCAGGCCAGCCGACAAGCAAGCACCCAACTTGTTTACCTAGCTACTTTTTGGGATGCTGTGGGAGGCATAAATGGGATTATTTGATGAAGAACATAAAACCATTAAAGAAAATTACGTAAGGGTCTTAGATGTATTAGAGCGACTTTACGAAAAATCGGATGAAGGATGGTTTGAAGTTTTACAATTTTTAATAAATAGCTCTATTGACTCAATTGCTACTTATTCATGTGGTAATGAAGTCATACCTAGTGTTCAAATTTGCGATGAAATCCAAATTGAAAAGGTATATGAGGATGCATATAGCAAGGGAAGCTTAAAAAATGCCTTATGTGCCTTTTTAGCTAATAATTGTGACTGCCTCGATGGGGAGCATTTAGAAAACAAAATTATTGCAGAAATTAAATTTAAAGAACAATTTACAAATTATTTTTGGTTAAAAAATGATATTCGAGCATTAAAAGAATTTAATAAGCTTAATGTGATTGAAATTATTGAAGAAGGGAAACCTATAAAAAGTAATAAAAAAACATTAAAACACCTTCAGGGAGTTTATGAAGATGATAATCCATATGAGGAATTAATATTTTGCATAGAGCATTTTGCAGTAAGGTTTAATGTGCCATTAATGACCATTGCTAAATTTCTCAAAGAAAAGAAGTTCTATTTGCATACAAACGTACACATTAGAATTGGTGAAAAGGAATTTATCCAGTTAAATAGAACTAATTCCGAACGATCAGTATCATTCGTATTAGATTTTTTAAATGATTCTAAGTTTGAATCAATGGATCTAGGGTTTGATGCTGATTATTATCATCTAAACCATATTCTAATTAATGAAGATGACTTGTTTTACTTCGAGCCATTACGGGACTTAATTGTAGATGTAAAAATAGGTCACACAATATATGAAGACAAACGATATGGGGATATTGAGTTAAATAAGTTATCTACCGTAGTGAAATATACGCATCAAGAAAATAAGAAAAATTTTGATGAAATATGGGAGAAACTTAAACAAACAAAAACTCCACAAGAACCTGATCTAGAGCCTAATAATGCTAATCAAAGTTATTATCACCCAGCTCTTGACCCCCAACACCCACAATATGCTCCTGAACTATTGTTAGCCACTCAAGTCTGGCAGGCTAAATACCTTAATAATGAATATTCACACCATAAACACACCCCAGCTATAACTAACATTTTAAAGCAACGCGGTGTTACAGAAGTGAATCTTGTTAAAAGAATTTGCGCTATAACTAATCCAAAAAAATAATTATTTTCATGGGGTTATATAGAGGTGTCACTTAAAGGTGTCACCTTTTTTTATGTAGGTATCACTTGTATGACACCTTATATAATTTGTTTTTATGCCCTAACAATATTTAGCTATGTAGGTGCATAAATGACTATCAAACCAATCCGCGTCCAATTCAAAACTGCTTGTGAACTACTAGACATAAGCCGCGAATCATTGCGCCATATCGTGCGTACTGATGCAGCATTTCCGCGACCAATTAAAACAGGGGATACCAAACAGGCCCCAGTCTATTTTGATTATGCCGAGCTTGTAGAGTGGCATAACAGCCAAAAGCAAAGCCTTGCTGTAATGGAGGCTTAATCATGGAAATTACCCTACAGGATGCAATTAGCATCACCCAGCAGGCACAAAGTAAACTTGAGCAGATCTGCCGTGAAGTAAACCGCGAACAGATACAGAACCTTTTTATTGATGTGTCCGATTTCACCTGTCTAGCCCTTGAGTGTTTCACTGATGAGGTTAAAACAGAAGCCAATACAAAACAGATTGAGCAGGCAATTGACCTACTCGACCATGTTTCTATCCGAGCATCCGAGTTAAGCCGAGAAGTATTTTCAAAGTCTTATTCAATCGATGACTACCTAAAAACTGAGGCTAACAAGCTAAAGACCTTCACTCAGTTGGTACTTGATGTATTAAGCATCAAGGGCCCAGCCGATCTATATGCCTATGCCCTAGCTTCATATTGCCCGACTGGCGAAACGGATGAAGAAGCAGACTTGATCGTAAATGATGAGCCTATGAAGTTTTTAGAGGTTAAAGGCTTTAACGGAACGATTAAAGAGCTACTCAGTGAACATGCTGACATGGTGAAGAAATCAGGCGTTAAGGACGTTCTGATAATCCACATCGGAACGATTCACAAGCTGGCTGATGCACTGTCAGGAATGGGAGCATAAGAACATGAATAACACCCAATTAGAACAGATTTTAGAACACCTCAAGCAAGGTAAGAGCATCACACCAATTGAAGCACTGGAGCAGTACGGTTGCTTTCGTTTAAGTGCGGTTATCTTAAAACTACGTAAACAGGGCTATGACATTGTGACCCATCATGATCGCAATAGTTCAGGCATTGGCACCCATGCACGTTATGAGCTTAAGCAGGTGGCAGCATGAATCTAGCTATATTTAATTTTAATGAGCATGAAGTTCGAGTTGCCTTAGATGCCAATGATGAGCCTTTGTTTTGTTTTCCTGATATGTGTAAGGCATTAGATATTAAAAATGCCCATACAAGTCGGTTCAGTATGAATCAGAAGGGTATACATACTTTGTACACCCCTACTAATGGCGGTAATCAAAACATCACTTTCATCAGTGAGGAGAACCTTTACCGAATTGTATTCCGGTCTACCAAACCTGAAGCACTTAGCTTTCAAACATGGGTATTTGCTGAAGTATTACCATCTATCCGCAAGACCGGCTCATATTCAGCCAGACAGACTGCTTATGAAGAACTAAACCGCTTGTGCATGCAAGAGAAGGTCTCAAAGGATAAAGGTACGTTCCACAGCCATGGCATGCATCGTCGTAAACGTGAAAAGCATTTAAATGCAATGCGTATCCAAACATGCAAAGCAAATTTACAGTTAAGTTTCGAGGGGGTACACAATGAACCATGATGTAAACCCCGAGTTTTTCAAGGCCTTTGACCATTACAAGGCAATGTTGGACCAGTATGGGGAACACCACCCCATTACTGAGCAGGCCCTCATTTTGACAATGCACTACACGCCTGAGCATATCAAAGTGGAAATGCACCAAAAGGCGAAGGAATTAAACCTATTGCCACCGCCAAGCGGTTATACGGATGATGGCGAACCTATGTACTGCCTAGAGGATATAGCAAAGCATTTCGGCATTACTTTTGAAGAAGCAGAACAGCGTTTATTGCAGATGATGGATAACCACCAGCAAGTCGGATTATCAAATGACGGCGTTTTGATTAATTCAAATATCCATATCAACCGTGTGCAGTGAGGGCCTAGCATGAAAAATCAATTGAAGAATCTTGCCAACATACCCAAGTATGGTTATATTAATCAGGCTTTGAGCAAAATCTCAAAGTTAGCTTTGGTCGGCTATAAATATTCAGCGCATACAGTCCGCTTCGTGGGCTTTTTTTGTATGTGTAATCTCTCTATGCGTTCGCATATCTCTATGGCGAAGTTGGAGGGGGACACTCTCGAGTGTGCCAGTTACCTGAATTACTGGTCGACCAACCCCTTTCAGCTTTGCCACCATAATTACTTGGTCGTAATTGGCAAAGCTCCGTTAAATAATTCAGGAGCGCATTAATCATGCCTAAAAATATTCATCAAATTACACGCCAGCGTATCCAGTCAGCAGACTTTGCACAAAAGCAGGGATTAGTTCAGCGCATTTCCTCAATGCTTAAAAAAGTATGGGGAGTGTAATTCATGCCTAATCAAATCAAAAAAACCTATAATCCTTCTCTAGGTTATACCACTGCCTTTTTTGCACCACACCCCGAAGCCAATCACTTAAATGCTCAAGACGTAGCTTATGAGTTGGTAGCAAGTGCAAAGGATATTTCGATTGCTACTTTCCAATGTTTTGATGGTGGCAACAAATTAATGATTAAAGCGGAAATTGTCGCCAATCTTATTGCTGAAATTCAAACAAAATTGGAAATGATCGAGCGGATCCTGCCTTTAGCTTTCGAAAGTGAGGAGGCGTAATCATGTCAAATCAGATCAATTCTACAAATACACCTAAAAAATACGATGCTGGCGATATGGCTGACGTATATAGCGAAATGCTGGAACGCAGTGAATCCATCGGCTATATGCTGCAAGTTTTGCAAAATGAAATAACCCTACTGCCAAAACTCACAGGATTGGAAGAAGTCTATTTTCAATCAATAACGCGGTGCTTTGGTGTACTTGAGCAATTAAGCTACGACAACATGCAGAAATTGGCACAAGGCGAGAAACGACTGAGTGCAGAATGGGAGAAAATGAAAGGGGGTAGCCACAATGCTTGATTATGACCACCCCAAAGAACTAATAACACCCGAAGCTATTTTAGCTGAATGTGAGCAGCTTGTATCGTTTAATGATGCTTATTCATCACATCCATTAATACAGCGTTTTGGCAGTCCTGAGCAGCCGATTTATGTTGATGATGGCAATGTGGATATAAACGGCGTTACCTATGCACAGCCTTTGATTATGCCTGTCTATGATGGGCAAATGGAGCTTGTTCAATGTGCTGTCATGCAAGATGGGCAGCGTGTGGCTGTCATGCCTGATGGACTGGCTAAGGGTTTTGCAAGGTATGGTGATTTTGACCATGCCAAGCCTGTCATTATCACGTACAGCCTAGAGGCATTCTTTAAGATTGCTCAGACTGGCTACGCCGTTGTATTGGTGTTGCTGCCTACTTTATGTAATAAGCACCAGGTAGAACTCAAGCCGTTTGACTTTAAGCAAATCCTGTTTGTCATTAACCAGCTGTCACAGGCAGGTTATAAACAGCTTTACTTACCTGTCAGAATTGAACAAATGCACCTTGAACCATTTAAAAAGCTGGAGCAGAACACGGCAGTTAGGCTGCTATGCCAGTATTTAAAAATCGGTGTGAATGAGTTTCAGATTGAATTAAGCCAGGATGAAAGTGTAAGTGAGGTACTGGCGTTTATTGATGAAGCTATTGAGCTATTAAGTAAGCCTATTGAGTGGGGCGAGTTATTGCCATTATCTCAATCAGAAACCGTTTTAAATCCTTATCCGATACATGCGTTGCCACCACTGGCACAAGAGGCAGTGAGGGCTATTTCTGAGCATGTGCAATCACCAGTTGCCATGACTGCCCAATGTGTTATTGGTGCTATGTCACATATTGCTCAGGCTAAGGTAAATGCACCTCATCCATTCAATCCCCAAGGGGAGCCATGCAGTTTATATCTTCTTACTGAAGGACAAAGTGGAAGCCGTAAGAGTACAAGCCGAAATCTGGCAGATCAGGCAATTATTAAGTATGAACGCAAACAATATGAAGCATACCGGCAAGAACTTGAACAATGGAAAAGCGCACAGGCCGGATTACCTAAAAAAGACCGTGAGGCATATTGCGCTGAGAATCCTCCACCGAATGACCCTAGTACCTTATACAGCGATATAACCCTTGAATCTATTGCAGGCTTATATATCGACGGCGTTTTAAGTAATGCCTCTATTGCTAGTGATGAAGCGGGACAGTTTTTCGGTGGCCATACCATGAAAGGCGATACACGTAACCAGGCACTAGGAGGTTATGCAAAGTTATTTGATGATGGTTTTGTGGAGCGTACTCGATCTAAGTCAAACTTAAACGGCAGTGGCCGAGCTTATGATGTTCGATTGACGTTTAATTTGCAGGGACAACATGAAGTCTTAGCAGATGCGTTAAAAGACCCAGTATTAAGAGGACAGGGGTTTTTACCTAGATTTATTCTGACTATCCCTGAAAACCTAGCAGGTACACGCCTACAGGATGCAATTTATCGAAATAAGAATGCAAGTACAGACCATAGGCTTATAGCCTACTGGACGCGCTGCGAGTATTTACTTGATGATTGCCCACACGTAAAAGCCGAGCATGAGCTACACAATGGGCGCTATGTCCTGCCTATGAATGACGAGGCAAGGGATATAGACCAAGAATTTTATAATATGTTTGAGGCGTTACAAGGCAAAGGGAAGCGTTATGAGTATCTACAAGCATTCGCCAGTCGTGCCAGTCAATTAGCGCGCCGTCTGGCCACTGTATTCGCTTATTTTGAAGGTCTACAGTGGATTGATGCCAAGACCCTAAAGGGAGCTTGTGAGGTCGTTAAGCACTCCTTGAATGAATGGGCAATGTATGCAGATATTGAGGTTAAGTCTGAAAGTGATGCAGAGCGTCTTATTAAGTGGATTATCAAAAAGTGAACCGTACCGGGTTTGTCGGAGACTTTTTTATTTAAGTTAGGCCACCTGACCTAACGGGTTAATCTTATCATAGTACATTGCTTCAAAC